>CAYWJE010000033.1:0-19766 GCA_964458525.1 uncultured Verrucomicrobiota bacterium | reverse complement strand
GGTGCAAGATGTCCCGACTCCCGACCTCCCGGAGAGTCGGGACTTTGAGGTCGGGTTACACCCCGATCGGATTGAAGGAGGGTTTTGCAAGAGCCTCTAGTGTTTTTGAGCCATGGATGAGAAATGGCTTGAAGTCCGGCGCAGTGCGGGGTAGTGTAACTGGAAAATTGGTTACGAACCGTCATGAAAGTATCAAGTCATATCGCTGTGTCGGCGGCGGCTTCCGCCGCAGTCTACCTGGTCTCCGGGTCAATCGCGGCGGCCATTGGCTGTCTTATCGGCGGAGTTCTGATTGACCTGGACCACGTTGTGGACTATGTCCTGAACTACGGGCCCGCGATTCGTCCAGCCCGCCTCTTCCACGCCTTCAAGTACGAATCCATGAAGCATATTGTGGTGTTTCTTCATTCCTGGGAATTGGTATTCGCGGCTTTGGTAGCCCTCTGGCTCACGGGGTGGGAGCCTTTTGCGGCGGGGCTGGCGGGCGGCGCGGGGCTGCACCTGCTCCTGGATACCTTGTTCAACAAGCACAGCGCACCTGCTTATTTCATCTCTTTTCGACTGTTTCACGGGTTCTCGGGCCGCCACTTCTATGGCGAGAAGGAGTATGCCCGGCGCGCCTCGCGGCTGGCGGCTGACAAATCGTGATATGTTGCTGGAGCATCTTAAATAATGAGAGTTTTCGAAAAAGCGGTTCTTATGGGCCTTGCGCTTCTGCTCGCGGCTAAGTGCCCAGCGCAGGATATCACGGTGAGCAAGCCGGGCGCGGACCGGTTCGCGATTGACTTGTCCGGGTTCCGGGTCGGTGCCGGCGACGAGACCGCCAGTCTGTTCCTGAAAACGCTTGAATCCAATCTGCTCAGGTCCGGCTGGTTCGCTGTAGTTGGCGCCAGTCAGGCTGATTTCAGGATCACCGGAGATGCCGGGATGAGCGGCGCGGAGCTGCGCGTCAAATGCGAGGCGCGCCGCGCCGGGTCCGGCGAGCGACTGCTTGGCAAAAGCCACAAGGCCACTGCGGGAGAAGTGCGCGCCCTGGCCCACAAGGTGTCCGACGAGCTGGTGTTGGCGCTCACCGGACGACCCGGCATGGCGAGCTCGCGCATCGCGATGGTCGGCACCCTTACGGGCAGCAAGGAGCTCTACTTGTGCGATGCCGACGGCGGCGGCCTCGTGCAGATAACGAACGATAAGACGGTCAGTGTCAGCCCGAAGTGGGGTCCGGACGGCACCAGCCTCGTCTACACTTCCTTCCGCTCCCGCTTTCCAGATGTCTATCTGGTGAACATCGTCACCGGCGAGAGGGAATGCATTGCCCGCTATCCCGGCTTGAATGCCTGCGCATCCATTTCCCCTGACGGCAGGCGAGTGGCGCTAACCCTCTCGAAGGACGGCAACCCGGACCTGTTCATCAAAGAACTCTCAGGCGGCCGGCTGACCCGCCTGACGACCATGAAGCATTCCGCCCAGGCCAGCCCGTCATGGTCGCCTGACGGGCGCAGGATAGTTTTTGTTTCGGATGTCGCCGGTTCTCCCCAGCTCTATCTAATGAGCAGCGGGGGCGGTTCCCCCCGACGCATCACTTCGCGCGGCTCCGAGAATGTTGACCCGGACTGGGGTGTGAACGGGCTCATAGCATACAGCAGCAGGGTGGATGGCAGGTATGTCATCTGCGTGATCAATCCCGATACGATGGAGTTCAGGCAGATCAGCCGGGCGAACGCCGACTACGATTCGCCTTCATGGGCGCCCGACGGGCGGCATATTGTGTGCGAAAGAAGGCTCGGCTACCGGTCTGGTGTTTTTATCATTGACACGATGAGCGATTCCTGTATAAGCGTTCTACTAGAGACAATTTCTGGTGAGTGGCATTCTCCCAGCTGGTCGAAAAAGTGAATTTAACTAACGAAAGGAGTTTCATGAAGGCATCGTTGAAGGGTTTGATGGTGTTGGCGTTGTGTTGTGTGGTTTTCTCCGCCGGGTGCACGGGAAGGGGCAAGAAGACCGGACTCCCGGGCGATGATGGCGTCATCGGAATTGGCGAGCGGGGAGCAATGGACGGAGAAAGGCTCGGCGAGCGGCCTGGCGAACTGGATATAATCCTGGCGGTCGAATTTGATAACGTGCTTTTCGAGTATGACCGTGCTCAGATCGGTCCGTCGGAGCGTGAAAAGATCGAGAACGTGGCCGATTATATGAGGAGCAATCCGAGCGTAGGCGTCATAATCGAGGGCCATTGCGATGAGCGCGGCAGCCGGGAATACAACATGGCGCTTGGAGAGAGGCGCGCGCTGGCCGTCAGGGCCTACATGGTCGGGCTGGGAATTGCCGGCGACAGTATCCAGACGGTGAGCTTCGGTAAGGAGAAACCGGCGTTGCTCGGCCACGATCCGGAAAGCTGGATCGCGAACCGCCGCGCTGAGTTTGTGCTAATCAGGCTGTGATGCCGGCCCGGTTTTCTCATTGGAATTTCTTGTGACTGCTCCTATTGCTTTTTTTGGCGGCGCCATGGGGATGGGCGAAATCCTGCTGGTGCTGGTTGTCCTGCTGCTCCTGTTCGGCGCCAAAAGGCTGCCGTCAATCGCGCGCTCCCTCGGACGCTCGATCGAGGAGCTCAGGCGCACGGCGCGGAATGTAACCCGCGATATCATGAATAGCGGCGATGAGCATGATGTTTCCGGGCGTTCTTCCGGCGATCCGCCTCCTCCCGCTTCCGGCGAGAGGCCCGGCTAGCGGTTTCTTTGTGATGGCCTGTTTTGACCCATGAATGATAATGCCACTATTTTGACAGGGCTTGACTTGTCTCCGGATTGGGCGCGGCGCCCCGCCGGGCTCCAGGTCCAATCGGCGCCCGGTCGCTCGGAGCGCGGCGCGCCCCGCCGGGATTCCGGCCATGGTCGTGAGCGCGACGGACGCGAGCCAGGCCGCCCGGCGGCACGGCCGCGCGCGGAGGCGAGAAAACCGTTTAACGTCAGGGCTGCGCGTCCCGAACGGCCGCCCGTTCCATCCCGCGATGAGGCGGCGCGCGGCAGAATTGAGCTTCCAATCTTAATTTCCTTCATTCCAGAAAGGAGGGGGCTGGGTCCGATCGCCGACTGGCTGGCTGGAACGAGAAAAGCCCACTCCATCGAGTCTGTCGCGGCGATGTTTCTAAGCAAGCCCGACTACTTTGCGGTGAAGCTGGAATCCGCTTCAATGGCGGGCGGCGCGGAGCCGGTCAGAATGTACCAATGCTCCCTGTGCAAGGCCGTGTTCCTCGAAAAGGACGCCGCCGCGGCCCACGTGCTGGCCATGCATCTCGATCTGTTCTACAAGAAAGAGGAAGTCCAGGTTGATCCGCCCAAGGGGAATTTCCAGTGCGTGGCACAGTGTCGGCTGAGCGGAGAGCTGCTGGGGCCGCCCAACTACCACGGGTATAACGAGCGCGTACAGGAAATCCATAAAGCGAAATTCCCGAATATGCCGACTGAGGAATACCGCAAGCATATCGTGAACAGAAAGGAGCCGGAATTGCTCGATGAGTGGAAATCAGGCGTTTGCCGCCAGATCCGCTATTCAACGATCGAGCCTGCGGCCCCGGAAACTTTTTTCCGCCGCGCGGACGTGGACGACCATTTCATCCGGAAGCATGCAGACGGAGTTGTCAAGGAAGGACGCCGCTGCATCGTGCCCGGAACGGTGATTATGGGCTCTTCCGTCACGCAGCTCGCGGCCGCGGTACATGACAGCTGGCGCAGGGAGAAGCGGTTCTCATCAAAGATGGGCAGGGCCCTTCAGCCGGCTTTCAAGCACCTGGGGCTTCACGTTTTCAAGGCGGGCGACAAGATTCCTTACGTGACCGCCATTCGTCCCAATTACCTCGCTCCCGGTCATACGACAGAAGATATGAGGAAGATACTCGATCGCCTGGAGAGCAGTCCTCTGAACAGCCGGCTGGAATTGATCGGCGCCGTCCAGCCCGGGATCGCGCCCGATTCCCCCGGAGCGGCGGAAATCATCAGCAGGCTCTGCTGGCTCGTCGAGAGAGGGCATATCATCGAGTTTTTCGATGGAAGACTCATGGTGCCGCAGCGGAGAGCTGTACCGTAAAAGAACAGCTAAAAGGAATCGCATGGCCGATATAAATTTAACCTGCCCGAAATGCAGTTCTCAAATAAAGGTCTCCGAGTATATTTCGGACAGCAGCGTTAGCTGCAAGACATGCGGAGAGCGCGTGGAGATGCCTAAGCGCCAGAAGACTGTCTCCACCCTGAAGCTGCGCAAGACCGTGGCGCCCGAGCCGAAACCCGAGACGCCGGAAGAGGACGCGCAGCCGGACAGCGCGGCGCCGGGCAGGAAGACGGTGGTCAGGGCGACAGTTATGCAGAAATCGGCGATCCGGGATGGCGAGGTCAGGCGCGTTAAAACCGGCGTCGTTATGGTGGCTATGAGCTGGGCCGTCTTCATCATCCTGTCGGCCGTGCTCGGGTATTTCCGTTTCTACGGGGAGGTTCCCGGCCTGGCAAAGGACGTTTTTATTCAATACGGCCTGATCTCGATAGCTGTGTGCTATGTTCTGATAATTCTTCTGGCGCTGAAGGATAACATGTTCGATGCGCTCCTGTGCATCGTGGTTCCAATGTATCCTTTCTATTACATACTCGGTGTTTCCAATCAGGTGATAGTGCGTGCCATCGTGGCCGCAGTCCTGGTCGGGTTCGGGTACGACATGGGGCTGCTCCTGCAGGATGTCTGGAATCGCTTTTTCAGCGGCGTCAATAACGCCATACGGAACGCGTGAGATTGGCCCTGCTCTCATTCCGATGAACAGCGTCCTTAAAGCATTTATCAGCCGTTCGGCGCTCCGCCATAATGCCCGGCTGATCATGGCCCGGACCGGCGGCGTTCCCCTATGCGCGGTCGTCAAGGCGGACGCGTATGGGCATGACGCCGATATTGTTGCGCGGTGCCTGTCGGGAACCGGCGTGGCATTCTGGGGCGTCGCCGCACTGGAGGAGGCGCTGGCGCTCCGTGCCGCCGGCGTCTCCGAACCGATCCTCCTCTTCAGACCAGTCGGCGCCTACAGCCCTGAAAGCGAGCTTCGCGAGAGCATCAAGCTCATGAGCTTGAACGGCATCAGGGCGACGGTGACTGACGAGGCAGGCCTGACTCTGCTCACCCGATGCCTGCGCGACGGCGAGCAAATACGGGTGCACTTAAAGGTTGATACCGGGATGGGACGCAATGGATGTTCGCATCCGGAGGCAGCGAAGCTTGCGATTGAAGCCGGGCGGACGCCCCGCATTACTCTGGAGGGCATCTACAGCCACTTCGCCTGCGCCGATGAGCCGGATCCCGGTTTCTCGAACGAGCAGATGGCGGTCTTTCGAGGCGTGACGGAGGACCTGGATTCAAGGGGTCTCCGCGTGCCCATCAAGCACATGGCCAACAGCGCGGCGGTCTTCAATCTTCCGGCCGCCCGATTCGACATGATCCGGCCCGGCCTCGCGCTTTATGGATACGGCGGCCAACACGTAAGGGATTCGGGCAGCCTCGTCCCCGCGCTAAAGATGACTGCGCCGCTGGTGCTGGTTAAGAACGTCAGGAAAGGCGCCTCCTGCGGCTACGGCCGAGCCTTCATAGCCGGCCGCGATTCAAGGATAGGCCTGCTGCCTGCGGGATACGCGGACGGTTATTCCCGCAGGATGTCCAACCTGGGAGTCGTCGGGCTGCGCGGACGTCTTGCGCCGGTTATAGGACGGGTGAGCATGGATCTTACGATCATTGACCTTACGGATATTCCAGGCGCCGCGGTCGGCGATGAGGTTTGCATCATCAGCAATATCCGCGGTGATCCGCATTCCGTTGAATCAATGGCCGCACAGCTTGACACCATTCCCTACGAAATCACCTCCGTGCTGGGGAAAAGGGTGAAACGCATAGAGGCTGAGTGATAGTTTTTTCGCGATTCTGCAAATGCGGCTTGATTTCCGGGTGGTCAGCTATTATGCTTTTCTCGATGTCTCTAATGCCTAATATTGTCGGCGTTGTGAGTGAACATGTCTTCAAGCGGGGTGCATCGTGGCTTTTCTGATAGGAATGTCGGAAGCGATTAAGGGGCAAAAATTCGAGATCGAGCGGGACAGGACAACGATTGGAAGAAATCAGAACAATATTGTCGTCCTGAATGATGGCGCCATTTCGTCCCAGCATTGCTACATATCCCACAGAGGCGGACGCTATATCCTGCACGATCTCAATTCCACCAACGGCACTAAGGTGAACTCGGAGCCCATCAAAGAGGCCGAGCTGAAACCGAAACAGGTGATCCAGGTCGGGGCCCTGGAATTGATGTTTGATGACGATTCCCCGGACTCCAGCATCGTCAGTTCAACGGTGGTTCCAAAGGTGGTGATTGAATCCGGAGAGCCTTCGGTCGCGCCGAGCTCTTTTTCGAGCGTTTCACCATTTGGCAGGCGTAAGCAGGATGATAAGGCGTTCTGGCTGGTGATCATAATAGTCGTGGCTGTCCTCGCTCTGATCGGCCTGGCACTGTTCGTCCACAAGCTTCTCGGTTAGCGCCTGCCATGGTCCCGGAACGGCACAAGGATGAAGGTTACTCCTCACTCGAACTTACACCAATGGCGCCGTCCGCGCCTCGTCGTGTGTCGGCGCGGCATGACGCTCATTGAGCTGCTGCCCGCGATGTTGATCGCGATTCTGTTGATGGGTGTCGTTTTCGCCGTCTATATGGCGGTCATGGGCGGTTTTCGCATGGAAACAGCGCGCCGCGATGCGAGGTCGCCTGCAACTGCCGCGCTTGAGATGCTCACGGCCGACCTGGCCCGCTGCTTCACTCCCGCGCTCTCCACCAACGCGACGTTCGTTCTGGGACCCGGTACGAATGAGGCCATGGAGACCATGCTCTGCTTTTTCTTTGCGCACCCTGTTGAATCAAGCGATGGCAGCTTGTACGATGCCTCGCGCGTTGAGTACCTGCTGATGCGGGGCGGGGAAGATGGAGGCTCCATCGTGCGCAGGATTCTTCCTCTTGGCGGCGGTTCGGACGCGGACGACCCGCCCGATGAAGAGGTCGTGCTCGACGGCGTCAGGCTGTTTCGGGTTGCCCTGTTCGACGGTAGCGCGTGGACCAATAGATGGGGGGATTTGCCTGGCGCCATGCTGCCGCTGGCCGCGCGTGTGGGCATTGAGACCGACGGAACGGCGATGGGTACGGAAGTCCTTATTCCAGCAGGGATCAAGATCGGCGCCGCCGGAGATTGATCATTTCACGCCCGTCCGCCGTATGATCGGCCTGTCCAACGAAGCCTTGCGAAGGCTATGGCTGGCATGCCGCCGGTTCCATTTGGACACGGCGGTCCTCGCCGTTCTCAAGATTGAATCTGAACGCAGATCCCGATGGCCAGCCTCACTCAACGTTGTTTCCGACCAACGGGTCGCACTTCTTCAATCAACTTCATCATGCGCCGCCCGTATTCCATGTAGATGTCCGCCATTTCCGCGCCCGGCTTGGAATTAGGATCGTGAAATACCACCGACATGTGCGGCTCGATGGAGATCCCGCCGTCGTATCCTCTCTTCAGCAGGTCCCCGATGATCCTGCGCACGTCAGCTTCCCCTTCGCCGGGATAACTGTATATCGTCTTCTTGGTCACGGGGTCCAGCCGTCCGTCCTTGATGTGGATATACTCCACGTGGTCCTTCACGTGTGAATAGAATTCCCAAGAGGACTGCATCGGGCGAGGCTCCGGCTTGCTCCTGTCCACGGTGAAAATCGGATTTCCCGTGTCATACACGAGCTTCAGATCCGGCACGTTCTCGAGCAGCTTGAGCGTGAATTGCCAGCCCATGCCCCCGTAATTCATGCAGTTTTCGTGCACCGGCGTTAGCCCCTCGCCGGCGAACATCTTCTGGATCTCTCTCAGCCTGCGGAATCGCTCCTCCTCCATCTGGTCCTCGCCCTCGCGAACGGCAAAACTCATCACGCGGACGAGCTTGGTTCCGAGCCTTTTCATCCGGGGAATGGCCCTGCGTATCTCAGCCAGTGATGAGTCGAAGGGCTCATCAATTTTCTTGCCCCAGTTGGCTATGGTCGAGCCGAAGCAGTTTATATGGATTCCTGCCGCATTGAGCTTCTCGACCACCATGTCGAAAGCGCGGTCGGGTATGTCGTGGATGTTGCCCGTGGGGAAATCACCCACCTTAACGCCGCGCGACTCTATATTACGCCACCCGAGTTCCCTTGTAACGCGGATCTGTTCGTCAATCGAGGCTCCGGCTTCGTCCGCAAATCCTGTCAGGTACATAAATTCCCCTTTATGTAATCAAAGCTCTTCTTCAGCGAATCCAGCGGATTGCCCGGGCAGGTGTCCTGTTCCACCATGTACCAGGTTGTGCCGCCGGCATCGCATATGTCGCGGATTTCCTTGAAATCAATGTTCCCGGCGCCTATCTCGGCAATAGTCTGCTTGCCCTCGATGATGGCCATGTCCTTCAGGTGAAGGAGGGGGATGCGCCCCTTGAGCCTGCGGCACCATGCGGCGGGACTCGCCCCGCCGTGCTGTATCCAGTACGTGTCGAGTTCCGCGTGCAAATACCTCGGGTCCGATTCTTCGAAGATGATCGAATAGCCGGTCCTGCCGTTGAACTTCTCGAACTCAAAGCTGTGGTTGTGATACATGAGCGTTATGCCGGCTTCTTTCATCTTCCTGCCCGCCTCGCTCCCCTCCTGGGCGAGCCGCTTGTAACCATCTTCGGAACGGTACTCGGGGCCCAGACCCGGTATCGCGGTGGTCACCGCGCCGAGGATCTTGAGCTTTTCAATGATCTTGTCGGTCTCCTTGATGATCATGTCGGTCGGCTCGTGTGTCACACAGCACCACAGTCCGCAATCATCAAGTATCTTTCTCAGCTCCTTTGGCTCAATCGGGCCTACTCCCGAGACCTGCACGACTTCGTATCCAATCTTCCGCACTTTTGGCAGGTTTTTTGCCATGTCCTCCGGGGTCTTGAGCAAGTCCCGCATGGTGTAAAGCTGTGCGCCCACGTTCTTGAGTTGCATTCTTCCACCCTCCCTTTCAGTTTTTTGAATACTTGAATAGTTACAAATGGATATCTTATTCCGCCGGGTTTGTCAACCGGTTTAGCGCAGGCGGTGGCACGTGTAGCCGCCCGGGTTTCTTTGCAGGTAGTCCTGGTGTTCCAGCTCCGCATCGGACCAGTTTTTCACCGGCTCAACGGTGGTGACGAGCGGAGCGGACCAGCGGCCCGACGCTGTAGCCTCGCGAATGGCTTCCCGCGCTTCTGCCTCCTGCTTTTCGTTGAAATAGAAGATGACGCTGCGGTAATTGCTGCCTCTGTCATTGCCCTGCCTGTCCAGTGTGGTGGGGTCGTGCATCCGGAAGAACCAATCCGTCAGCAGCTTCTTGAAAGTTATGCGCGATGGATCGAAAACCACCTTGACCGATTCGGCGTGGCCGGTGTCGCCGCGGCTGACCTCGCGATAGGTGGCGCCAGCCTTTTTGCCGCCGCAGTAGCCGGCCCGCGTTTCCAGCACCCCATCAATCGAACGCAGGATCTCCTGCATTCCCCAGAAACAGCCCCCAGCCAGTATTGCCTTTTCCGTTTTCGCTGACGCGGAAGGATCGCCGACTTCCTTGAACAGTTGCAGATATGTGCTGTAACCCTGTTCCGCCATTGAGGCCAGGGGCACGAACCGGAGCGACGCCGAATTGATGCAATAGCGGAGGCCGCCGCGATCCGCGGGGCCGTCCTCGAAGATATGGCCCAGATGCGAGTCCGCGCCGCTGCTGCACACCTCGATCCGCCGCATGCCGTGTGAGAGATCGCTCTTTTCCGAGACGACGGCCTCCCGGAGGGGGCGCGTGAACGCCGGCCAGCCGCAGCCGGAGTCGTACTTGTCGAGGCTGCTGAACAGCGGTTCGCCCGATACGATGTCAACATAAATGCCCGGCTCAAAGTGGTGGTCGTATTCCCCGGTAAAAGGACGCTCAGTGCCTTTCTGCTGCGTCACCCGATATTGCTCTGTCGTGAGCTTGCGGCGCAGTTCGGCGTCTGTCGGCTTCATAAATAGACCTCCGTTCTCCTTCCTGGCAATAACTTCGGACGGCTGGCCGCGCCTGACCTCCGGCGCCCTCGAACAGGCTTGGAGCATGAGGCATAATCCCGCAAGCAGAAAAAGCGGGAGCAGGATCGAAACGGCAACAAGTCTGGTCGGACTCATTTCACCCGGGCGGCTGCCGCGCGGGCAAGCTCGATTTTTGCCAGGTTCAGCCTCTTGTAATAGTTCTTGCTCTTGACGGCATTGCCGGCGGCAACGGCGTTCATGAGGTCGCCCTCCAGCTCAGCCACATCGAGCAGCCGGTAGTAATCGAGATTTTCCTTCAAATGCGCCAGCACGATCATGCCCGTGATAACTGGATGGTTGTTGCTTACGTTCGCGTCAGCGAATCTGGTCCCGTGCTCCAGCTCGACCTCGAGGCCGAGCTTGAACTGTCCTGAATCAATGGGCATCTTCTCCGTGTTCACCATCGCGAGCAGCTTCCTCGCTTCGCCCGGCTGAACACTGGCCTTCTTCAGCTTTGTCCAGTCCCTGATGCCCAGTTCCCTGCAGACTCTCCTGACCTCATCTTTCGTAATGTAGACGGGCAACTTGATCTTCTTCATGTGTCTTCCTCCTCTTTTCTGTTGATAACCGCGCTATCAGATCAGTTCAACCAAATAACATTTCATTATCAATATAGCTTATGACGAGAGCGAAATCAACAGAATTGCCTCCATCGGATTGCGGAAGGGCGGATGAGCGATGTGTTGCGCTTCCCCCCCCTCCCATGGCCCGCCTCGATGATGACGGATAATTGGAGCATCCGGCGGGCAAGCTGTGCCCATCCGGACGCGGCGACGAAACATCGCAAGTTTAAAGCAGGAACAACGAGCAGCAATTATAGCGAAAGGAATACGCAGTCTGCATGAAAGGCGCAACCTGCTGAAAATTTGTTTTCAAATTTTCTGTCTAAGTTATATCCACGATCGTGGATATAACTTAGACAGAAAATCAAGCAGGGCTTCGAAGCGGGACTGCTTGAGAATGCGTGCTCGATATTGAGACTGAAACGGTAAAGATTGAAACGGGAAAACATGGACAGGGAAAGACTGTTGTTGATATGATATTGAACGAGAATGTCCAATATGACGACGAACATTCCTGATAACTGGCTGTTTCTTGATCTGGAAGCGAGGCAGGACGGCGGGATTGTGAAGATCGGAGCGGTCCTGGCTGGCGCGGGTTCTCCAGATAGATCGCAAACTGCTTCAGCTCCTGAGCGAAGAGGCGCCCGATCCTGAAGGTTGGTTGACGCTTGACGTACGCCTGGTGAACCAGGCGCTTCTGTCAAGGGAAGCCGAGAGTTCGCCCGAACTCATAAGGATTCTGCTGCGGAGCCTGTGCGAGGATGGACGTGGTTTTCCCGGCCAGTCAGTCAGCATCGAATTGCGCTACTTCGAGCGCGACCGCTGCTGCCTTCGCCTCAGGGGTTCATAGGAACAGGTTCTGGAAATAGCGGAAAAGCGACGGGTCGTGGCCGAGCGGCTGCTGACCTTCGTCCTTGAAGCCGTCCCTGTGGACACGCCGGCGCGCGGCGACTTGAAGGTGGAATTCGCTTGCGAGGAGCTAGTCAATGTCGTTGAATCCGATCCGGTCTTGCGGTCGGATCTGCGTGACTCGAACGCGGCGGTTGAGCGCGGCATGTTCCTCTATTTCCCCGGCTCCTGCTGCGACTTCGACAGAACGTGGATAACGAGATCTGCGAAGAGCGACTTGTTCGGGCCAGCGCCGGCAGCGAGGTTCGAAAGCTGCAGTACCTCGCCCTTATCCATCCTGTCGCTCATCTGCTTCAGCAGCTTAACCGTCTGCGCTGTTCCAGCGCTGGCGGGATCGCTCACCAGCTTTCGGACGAGAAGATCGGGCAGCGCCGGGAAACCGGCCTGGACCAGCATTCTCTCGGCGCGTGCGAGCGCGGCGGTCTCCTCTGCGGATGGCGCCGGAGCGTCTGCTGCGCGTGGCGCGGACTGCTTTTCAACAAACGCGACGAGCGCGTCAACGACGGCCGACTGGAGCGCGCCATCGAGCCGCGCGGGTATCTTATTGAGGACCGGCTGCATCTGCTGGGTGGGCGCATCGGCCGGCGGTGGCGGGGTGACCGAGCCTTCGAGCGTATCCATGACAAGCGACACGGCCGCGAGCTGGTTTGCGCCGCTTTTCGTGGCGTAAGCAGAGAGTTGCGCTAGATCGTCGGCATCGAGCCGCGCGGTCATCTGCTTGAGCAGCTTGACGATCGCATCCCGCACCGGCACGGTTGGATCGCCGGTCAGCTTTTTCACGAGGGTGGGGGGCACGGAGGGAAAGCGCGCCTGGACCAGCATTCTCTCGGCGCGTGCGAGCGCGGCGGTCTCCTCTGCGGATGGCGCCGGAGCGTCTGTTGCGCGCGGCGCGGACTGCTTTTTAACAAACGCGACAAGTGCGTCAACGACGGCCGACTGGAGCGCGCCATCGAGCCGCGCGGGTATCTTGTTGAGGACCGGCTGCATCTGCTGGGTGGGCGCATTGGCCGGCGGGGGTGGTGTGACCGAGCCCTCGAGCGTATCCATGACAAGCGACACGGCCGCGAGCTGGTTCGCGCCGCCCTTCGCGGTGTAAGCAGAGAGCTGCGTGAGATTATCGGCATCGAGCCGCGCGGTCATCTGCTTGAGCAGCTTGACGATCGCATCCCGCACCGGCACGGCCGGATCGCCGATCAGCTTTTGCACGAGAGTGGGGGGCACGGAGGGAAAGCGCGCCTGTACCAGCATTTTCTCGGCGCGCGCGAGCGCGGCGGTCTCCTCTGCGGATGGCGCCGGAGCGTCTGCTGCGCGCGGGGCAGCCTGCTGCTCAACGAATTTGATAAGCAGCGCCACAACCCGTGATTCAAGGCTGCCGAGTCGCGCGGGCAGCTTGTCCAGCGCCGGCGGGATCTGCGGCGGTGGCGCGCCATCTGGCGGAGGAGCGGCCGGCGCCAACGTCACTGATTGCTCAAGCGAATCCAGGATAAGGTTGACGAGTACCACGCGGTTCGGGCCTTCCTGCGACGCGAGATCGCAAAGATCGGTTATGAGCGAATAGTCGAGCTGTCTGTTCATGTCGTTGAGTGTTTTTACGAGCGCCATTATGACGGGCCCCGGGGGGTTCGTGCGCAAACGCTCCACGAAAAGGTATGGAACGTATTTGTCGCGCAACTCGATCAGGATCGGCCCGGCCTCAGCCACCTGCTTCTCGCTGCCTTCGCGAACCGCCTTGCGCAGGAGAATCCTTCCCGTCTCCCCGCCCTCCTTCAGCTTCTGGCTGGCCACGAGCACGGTGGATACGGTTTCGCTTCCGAGCCCGTCCGCGGCGATGGAGAGTTCGACGGCCATATCCTTCTCGCTGATGAGTCGCTGCATGGCCTGTCTGAGTATTTCCGACTGGGCCGGATCCCTGAACTTCTGGAGCGCCGATCTGCAGATTTGGAAAGCCTCGTTAAATTTGGCGTCCCTCTCGAGATCGAGGATTTCGAGGAGGATCTCCTCGAAGCTCTTTGCGATCTCCTCCTTTTCAGGCTCCATATCTTTCGCTTCAGCTTCTTCCATTGCCGGAGCCGGAGGCGCTGCTTCAGGCTGGACTTCCGCCTCTTCGGTGGGGGCGGAGGGAGTAACGGGCTCTTCGGCTTTTTGTCGTCCGCATCCGGCAGCCACAAGTGCAAGACAAAGTAATATAGTGATTTTGTATACTGGCATAAGGTGATTCCTTTCGCTTTTCGTGTTTATGATAACGATACATAACAGATGCCAGGCTCCGAATCAACCCTTCGTTTCGGATTACTCAAAGAATGCCTTGACGCCACATCGTCTTCTGGTAGAGTGGCGCTCAAGAAATTTGTTCTTTTCCAGGATTAGTGAAGGAAGTACGGAAATCCGTGAGAATCGGATGCGGTCGCGCCACTGTGACCGGCTACGAAACTTCAATTGCCACCCTCATCTGCGTCGAAGGGGAAGGCGAAGGAGTAGGTTTGATGCCGGAAGTCAGGAGACGTTTTCCTTCTTGTTGCGGGCTTCAAGAAAGCCGCATCCTTCGCTTGAAAGGAGAATCATAGGTTGTTTTGCTCAAAGCCTTTAGACCCTTCTTGCGGGGGGTCTGAAGGCTTTTTTTGTTTCTGTGGATGCTCCGCGGCAAGAATCACAATCACTCCTGGTTTCACGAAGAGGCGATTGCGAGGCTTTGCGGAGATACCAGTATGATCACAAAACGAGGGGCATTGATCAGCGTGGCCGCCGCCGCGGTTTTTACCTGCATCTTCTGGCTTTCCACGTTGTTGGCGGCAAGATCGAATCATGCCGAGGGAACTGTTTTTTGGAACCAGGTCAGCCCGGGCGACAGCCGCTTGATGAATCGGAATGCCGCTGCCCGCGCTTTTGATGAACCATCCTCTATTTCCGCTTCTTCCGATGCGTTCGGCGCGTCCGCTGCTGAAATAAAGATCGGGGATCGGTCCGCGACAGAAGACGCCGCGGACGGGAATCCTGCCACTCCCGGCCCGGACGCCGGAAAAGAGGAATCCGGCGGCATACCTGCGGCGCTTGCCGAGAGTGATGGCTGGAATGGAGAACTTCACGCGGAACAGGGCGGGGATGAAGACGTATTTTCGCTTAAGGAGAGGATTATACGCGAGCGGTTCGGCATGATTTTGAGGAACCGCAAATGGATCCCCACGGTTGGCGAGGGCACGAACCTTGTCTACATCACCACCGGTTCGCTGCAGCCTGGCAGGGTTGACGAAGCTTACGAGGCGCGGTTTGAAGCCGCCAGCGGTTTCCCGCCGTATCTCTGGAAGATCGCTGATGGCACATTGCCGAAATCATTCTCGCTGGATGTGAATTCAGGAACACTCTCCGGTTCACCATCCGCCCCGTCCACTGTGAGCTTCCTTCTCGAAGTGACGGACAGCGGGGGCGCAAGAGATGTGGCCGAGTACTTCCTGATCATTCAACCGGAGCAGGAGCTGGAGATCGTTACAGAAACACTACCCGCCGCTTTTCCCGGTGAGGAATACTCCTTTCAGCTTAAAGCCGCCGGGGGCGTTCCGCCCTATGCCTGGAGCGGGGCGGGGGATCTCGATGAAATAGGAAATCTCGAGCTCGATCCCATGACCGGCCGGCTTTTCGGTGAGATATTCGAGTTCTGTCCGCTGGTTGATATCCAGGTGGTCTTACTGCTGAGCGATGCGCAGCTTGATGTATCGAAAGAATTCGTTTTTCACATCAGAACCGGATTGAGCATCCTTGGTGTTGATGCCTTATCCGTCCCGCAGTCGGACCAGATTGAGTTCTCATTCGAGGCAACTGGCGGCCTTGATCCCTACACTTGGAATTTTGACGGGGATCTCCCGCCGGGTCTCACCTTTTATTCGGACGGAGTGTGCACGGGAGTCCCGACCGAGCCGGGCAATTATGAAATAGACGTTTGGGTGCAGGATGACGCCGGCGAAGTTGCTTCCCTGCCGGTTGCCATCGAGGTCCTGCCGGTGGCCGTGGATGCTGTGTCCGGCTTTGAAGCATTGCTTAGCCGGAATAGCGTTGCGTTGTCATGGACTTTTCCGTGTACAGAAGAAGATGCCGCTGTTCATGTCGTGCGGAATTCGATATCGCCGCCTTCTTCGCCATCGGACGGAATTACGATATGCCAAGGAAACGAAACATCCTGTCTTGACGCCGACGCGGGCGCCGGCACGCATTATTATGCCGCGTTTCTCGAATTGGGCGGGACCCTCGTGACATCGGCGCCGGCGCCGGCTATTTGCGCCAAGCTGCCGCCGGATATGGATTTTTTTGCCGACAAGGTGGTTAGTGTTGGCCTGCTCAATTCCGATGCGTTCAGGTCGGACGAACTCCCGGACATTGTGCTTGGCGCTCCGATGGGAACGGGGCTCGAACAAGGCTCTCTCAATGTAGTTTCACTGGGTGCTGCCACCTGTGAGGACGGGGGGGCATCGGCTCCCTACGGCGGCTCGATAGTTTTGGAATTTGTTGACAATCTGGTATGGGACGGGCCTGGCCCCGATTTTACGGTGTTTGAGAATGTCTTCTACATCTACAATGACGAGGGAGTGCTGGATGTTGAAACCCGCTTCATGGAGCCGGCGGTCGTGTCCGTGAGCCAGGACGGGATCACCTGGCACCGGTTCAAGACCGATTTTTCGCCTCGCTACGATCCCGACAGCGGAGAGCTCAACCTGCGCCACCCATACTGCTACAATGCCGGGTTCGCTGGCGTGAACCCGGTAATGAGCAACGGCTGCGATCCGGATCCGACGGATATTGAAGTTTCGGGTGGCGACAGTTTTGATCTCGCTGACGTGGGGCTGAACTGTATCCATTACGTCTGGATCCAGTCCACGGGCAACAGGTGGATGGTTGATGACGACGGCGATCTTATCTATCACACCGAGGATTTCGGCGCGGCATCGAGGACGTCCTGCACATCCGGCTTCGATCTTGATGCCGTGACGGCGATATGGATGGAAAAGGTGTCGGCGGAGTAACGGTCCTGGCCTTGGATAGAATCGGGATGCCGTGAGCCTGGCGGGAAACAGAGTGAAAGGAGGTGCACCGGCAATCAAACGATGGCAGATATGCTTGTAATAGTGCAACCCTTCGTGAAAAAAGGCTTTGTGTGTGAACCCGGTCTTTGTCCCGAGCGGGACGAAGGCTTGTTTTATGAGTCCGCGGCATAACCAGGTGGTCGGAAAATTGAGGAGAAATGAAGATGAGATTAAAGATGATGCTGTTGGTGGCGTTGTGCATGTTTGCAAGCGTCGAGTGCTTGTTTGCGTCCATAGTCGGGAGCAGCAAATACATGGTGCAAACTTATTACGCGAATCCCCACGATGGGGAATCGCTGGTGGCATTCGACTGGGACAATGATTCCAATCTGTACTATTCAACGGGCGATCCGTCCTGGGGTTTGGGCTTCGCGGTCTACCGGTATGACGGCTCTGCCGTATCCCTCCTGCACTCGAACAAGAGCGCATTTGCAGGCAGCAGGGTGACGGCGATCGGCGAAAATGTGTATTTCAATGATGGCGGAACATACGAGCGCTGGACCTGCGATTACTACAAGTGTGATCTGGCAACGGCATTGGAGCCGGTCAATCTCGAAGTCGCCAGCGATATATCAGGATTGGCCACCCGCGATGGAACCGACTTCTGGGCCGCTGGCGGATGGAGCGCGTCCATCTGTTACAGCACGCTGGACGGAAACGGCAACCTGGTCAGCAACCCGCTCGTGAACCTTGGAGCCATCGGTTCAGCAAGCGGCCCAATAGCTTTTGACGCTGAGGACAATCTCTTCTATGCCGAAGGCTACGTTGGGGAGGGCAATCCCAGCGTGTACCGCTGGACTGCTGCGGAAGTCGCGGCGGCAATTGCCGATCCTGACGGCTCGCCGCTGAGCCCGGCAGGTCACGTGTGGGCAACTCTCTCTGCGGGCTCCGGCGTAAGCGGCATGGCTGTTGACGATGACGGGAATCTGATTGTCACCGCAACGTCCTTCACCGAGCCAAGCGAATTACAGCGCCTCTTTGCAACGGATGGCGAGCACAGTGGTTATGAGGTCCTTGCCCGGTCCGACGAGCGTTTGGAGACGGTTCGCATCCGGAACGCCAGGATATACACCAGCTGCTCTGACGGCGTATTCATCGTTTCGCCCAGCGAGGCGGCAAGACTGCCCGTCAATGATTTCGATGGCGACGGTAAGTCCGACATGACGCTCTATCAAGAGGAGTCTGGTTATTGGTTTATGCTGCTCTCAGGCAGCGGGTATGCGATGTCCTCAATTAAGCTCGGCGAGCCGGGATACGCCCCCGTTCGCGGTGATTTCGACGGCGACGGGAAGGCCGACCTTGCCGTCTACCATGAAGCCTCGGGCTACTGGTTCATGCTGCTCTCCGGCAGCGGGTATGCGATGTCATACATGAAGTTCGGCGAGCCGGGATACACGCCGATTTCGAGCGACTTCGACGGTGACGGCAAGACGGATATCGCGGTCTATCACGAAGCCTCGGGCTACTGGTTCATGCTGCTCTCTGGAAGCGATTACGCTCTTTCCTGCCAGAAGTTCGGTGGGCCAGGTTACGCCCCGGTGAAGTAATTCCGGAAGAAGACGGCTTGAGCAGGGAATGCTCATGCATGGGTTGATGATCCGCCGTTTTCCATCCGGCGGGGACCGCCGGGTCTCCGCCTCGGGCGGATCCGCCGGAGGCGGACTGAACACAGAGGCTTTGTGTTAAATCTGGAGGGTCGGGTTATGCCCCGACCGGATTGAAGGAGGGTTTTGCAATAGCCTCGCCGGCGTCAGCCGGAAGACTTGGTTTTGCGTCCCGGCAGGACGGTGAGGCCGAGCGAGCCGACAACCAGGGCGGCGCCGACCAGCATGCCGTGCGTCATGGTTTCGTGAAGCAGCAGGTAGGCGAAGAGCGATGCCAGGACTGGCTTGAGAAAGAAGAACATTGAGCCTCGTGTGGCGCCCGCTCGTACGAGCCCGAAGAAGAACAGGGTGTAGGCCACGGCGGTGGCGGCAACCGCCATGTAGAGCAGGTGTCCCAAAGCGGCAGGCGGAATTGGGACAAAGGGTTGACCCTCGATGGCCCAGGAAAGAGGCAGAAGCGCTGCGCCGCCAAAGAGTCCGCCAAACGCTATTATGGCCATCGCGCCGAAGCGGGACATGTGCTTCCTCGAAAGAACCGAGTAGAGCGCAAAGGTGATAAGCGCGCCGGCCATCAACAGGATTCCGATTGTCCAGTCCGATTCCCCCGCGCGATGGCTGAGCGCTATCACCAGCATACCGGCAACTCCGAGCGCAACCGCCGCCATGCAGCGTCTGCCCAGCCGCTCCTTGAGCAGCAATGGCGCGAACAGCGCCACGAACACGGGGTTGGCGCTGAATATGATGGCGCCTACGTTTGCCTGCACGTATTTGAGCGCGAGGTGAAAGAAGCCCAGCGAGAGGGTAACCCCCACGAAGCCGAGCCATGCAAGCATGAGGAGGTCCGCTCCGGATAAGGCGATTTTCTTCGCGCGGAGCTGCAGGACTGCCGGCAGGAAAAGAATCAAGCCCGTTAACAGGAATCGGAAGGACGCAAGACGCAGAGGCGGTATCGCGCCGCCCATGAGTTTCACCGAAACCTCGACCGTGCTGAACAGGATGATAGCCGCGAGCAGGGCCGCGTAGCCAAACCACTCATCCTTGCGTCCGCTATCCAAAAGTGCCGCCATTGAAACCCCAGTTTGATGCCGGAACGTCGGTGAAGGTGATGTATACCCGGTCCGGCGGAATCTGCAATAATTTCTCAAACAAATGACACAAAGCCTTTGCGAGCTTCCCGTTGACTTCCGGCGTGAATCCGCCGATCCCTCGTACGTCCGCGAAGACCGCCGGACCTGATTTGCCGGCCATCAACGACGTCATTCTGCCTGCCGTCGCCATCACGTATTTCTCCGGCTTGCCGGTGATCTCAGCCAACAGCCTCGAAACCGCCGGGAGCAATTTCTCTATCTGTTCATTCGCGACACTATCAGGAACATCCAGCTTAATCAAAGGCATTGTTATGTCCTTTCAATGGGTGTTATGTTGAGGGTCCTTCCGGAAATAGCGTGTGATTTTTTGGCGCTTCGTACGCAACGAC
>CAYWJE010000032.1:0-20099 GCA_964458525.1 uncultured Verrucomicrobiota bacterium | reverse complement strand
TCCATCGGGTTCTCCTGCTTGTTTTCCTTGGCGCCTAAGCGCCTCGGCCTTTCACCGGCATCTCCCACTATAAAGCCCGGGATTCCTCGGTGAGCGCCTGACGATGTTGAAGGTAGGCCTGACGCTCCAATCCGGCGGTGTGCGCCGGATCGTATGTAACCTCGGGCAGGGCGACAAGCAGCGCCGCGACCCGTTCGCGGGAGGCGCCGGCGGCCAACTGTCGGCGCACCTCGCCTTGCGCCTTAAGGTAGGCCAGCATCTGCTCGATGGCAAGCAGGTGTGCCACCAACTCGGGCAGAAACTCCTGCGGCGAGAGGGTCACCGGCCAGGCCGCCCGGTGGCCGGCGGGGAGCACGAGCGCCGCGACTTCCTTCAGTGAGGACTGGGCCATGGCAAGCCCCTGCTCCACCCAGTCAGCAGGTAGTTTGTCCGTGTCCAGATCCTCAGCATGCAAAGCTTCATTGGGATCGCCCACTTTGAGGCTGTAGCGCAGACTGCGGCAACGGGCGTGCTCGATGGCTTCGAGCGAGCGCACCAGCGCCGGTGCCGCAGCCGGGCCGAAGAAACCCTCGGCGTACTCCCGCAGGAGCGCCTGGGCGTCAAGCGCCGGGTCCTGCATCAGTCGCCCGGCTACGAACAGGTTGTGCATGTTCAGCCCGGAACAGCAGTCATCCACCGTGTGCCATGCCACCGTTTCGGTTGTTGCCAGCGGCAGACTGCGGAAATAGTTCTGCAGCATCCTGGTATGCACGTGCAATGCCGGCTGGATCTCCATGTCGGTGGTGTACCAGGCCCAGACGGCGGCCTTGCGGCCGTCGGCGGAAATCGTCTTGAGATCGGCGGCGTTGAGCTGTCCGCAACGGTCGAGATGGACGCCATCGCCGCCGCAGTTCATGATGCCGATGGCCACGCCAGAGGCCAGGTCGAAAGCCGGATCGCCGACGATGCTTTGCACGCCATCATAGCCCGGCCAGCCCGTGCCGTAACTCTTGTTGCCAGGGTAGAGCATCCAGTTGCTGAAGTAGCCATCGATCGCCGGGTTGACCGCGCAAAAGTGTTCCATGATTGCGTTGTGCATTTCGACCGCAGTATGAATGCAGCATTCCGGACAGCCGGGCGTGGCACCGCCTGGGTCGCACCAGTGGGTTACCAGCCGATCAACCTCCCCGCCGATGGCGCGCGCCGAACGCTCCCACTCCCGGCGCAGCGCATCGCGGTGCGCCGGCTGGTGCCAGTCGAGAATCGGATACAGGTCGGCGAATCCTGGCTCGACGGCGCTGATGGCATTGCCCCAGACGAACTGGGTGACCGACATTCCGTTCTCGCGAGCCGCGGCGACCTGGATCTTCACCCGCCGCACCCATTCCTCCATGGTTTGGCCGGCGTTGCGCGGCATCTGCCCCCCCACGCTCACTTGCACGGCGTTGTAGCCGAAGGCGCTCAGCATTGCCACATGCCGCCGGATGCGATCGTCCGGCCAATAGCACATGAAATACTTCCGCTTCAGCGCCGGAGTCATGGTGTTCCAGATGCCGGAGTTCGGGCAGGCGATGATCACTTCCCGAATAGGAATAAAAGGTTGGCTTGGCGCACTCATATGTGTTCCTCCAGTTGATTGTGATATAAAACACCAAGGACTTGTCTTCCTCACCCGCGACCATTCTCCCGGTAATGCCGGAAGCCCTCTAAGCGCACCAGTCGCGGCAATCCGCCTTCGATGATGGCGCGCGTAGCTTTCATGGCGATCGTGTCGCGCGCGAGCTGCGCGTTTTCCTGCCATTGGCCGTCAAATTGCCTGAAGCCGATGCTTGTCATGGCATTGTTCTCCTCTATTTGATCAATTGCCGAACGAATCGAACGGTCGTCCTATTCTCCCTTATATCCCTGTTTCCTCCATTGTTCACAAGCGTGGGCAACAACTTTCGCCGAAGGTTTGACCAACCCCCGCATGCCCGGCGGCGGCTGATCCGGCGCAAGGCCGGCGTGCGCCGGAAAGGGCGACCAATGATCGTTTTCGAATAGCTTGCGGCTCGACTCCCGCCTGAAATCCGGCATATCGAACGGTTTGCCCTCTTCCAGCGCGCTCTTCCAGGCCAGGATGCCCACGCTGCTCATGGCAACCCCGCGATAGACATCCAGAAAAGGCTGTTTTCCGGAACGGATGGCGTTTGCAAACTCGAAGTTGGTCCAGAAGTCGCCGCCGCCGTGGCCCGCCTTTTCAGCCAGATCGCCATGGGTCGGCCAATCTGGCGAATAAACGCGCTCCTTAGGGACTCCGGCCGGGCAATCCCAGTGATCGTGCCATACGCGCACCTGTCCCGATCCGAAATAGCCCGAGCCCCTGACTATTTCCATGGCGCCGTGAACACCGTGCACGCGATACCAGTTGCTGTGGCCGGGCAGCCACAGTCCGAAAATACGGAAAACCGCCCCGTTGTCCATACGACACAGAATCACAGATCCCGGATCATTGCGCCTCGGCAGCGGATCGGTGATCTCCGGCACGGCAATCGAGAGCCCGTTGATTTTCATCGGCATAGTGTCGGTAATATACATCAGCGGCGCCAGAGCATGAGTGCAATAATAGGTTGAGGGAATCCAGTTGCGCCAGTGTTTCAGGCCGGGAGAAATGGCATTGATGTCGCTCGCATTCATCGGATGGTTGTACTCGCCTTCCGCGTAAGTGACCCTTCCGATCTCCCCGGCGCGATAAAGCCGCCGCATTTCCATGTTGAACCTGGTATAAGGATAGTTCTCCGCAAGCATGTACACCTTGCCGCTTTTCTCAACGGCGCGGCATAGCGCAACTCCCTCGGCCAGCGTCGCGTTGGACGAGGTTTCGCTCATCACGTGCTTTCCGGCTGCGAGCGCCTTGATCGCAAAAGGCGCGTGCTGATGAAAGTAGTTGGCGAGCACCACGGCGTCCATATCGTGCTCAAGAAACTTGTCGTAGTCCGTGTATGTCCGGACCCCATACCGCTTTCCCGACGTTTCCAGTCTTTCCTTCCATGTGTCGCACAAAGCAACTAGCTTCATTCCGACCAGCTCGGTGGCGCCGGAAGCGAAAGAATCGCCCCTTCCAACGCCAATCACGCCGACACGTATTGGTTTTTGTCTTCTATTGCCGCTTTTCTTGTTCGCCATTCTTCTTTTCCTTTCACGTTGTTGAGCAGGCTCATGCCGTTTTCGTAGAATATTTTTTTACACTCCGATTCAGAGATGCCCGCGAGTTCCGCGGCCCAGCGAATGGCGGAGACGATCTCCCAGGCCATGAATCCGGCATGGATGCCTTCCGCACTGACGCGATATGAGCTTGCGGGATAGCCCGGCAACACGACATCCACCCAATGATCCATTACGCGCACCCTGCGTCCGCGCATGGCGGCAACTGGGAAATCCGTTGCGAATAGCAGACGGCCCGGGCCTATTTCGTTCATTGCAATCTGGAGAACGACCGGATCCATCACCATCGAAGTATCCATCCACACGTTATCCAGTCCGCGCAGGCAGGCAATGGCGGCCTTCATCTCGCCCGGCAGGTAGCAGCGTCCGCAATGAGCAAGCACGATGTTCGCGTTCAGGCATTCCCGTGCGAGCCGTTGCACCCCGGCCTGTACTTCCGGATCGGCCAGCCGCCCGGCGCGCGGCACGTGCAACATCACTACCAGTCTTCGTTCATCGGCCAATTCGCGTTCAACCTTCCCCACCATATCCTCGATGCGTTTATCGCCGTAATCGTCGCCATACCAATTGAGAAAAACCTTGAATCCGTAAAACCCGCCTTCGTCAAGCGCCTTTGCATAGCGATCCGGAGAGATGCCGAGGTCAGGACCGGCGAGCATGAGCGGCCACAGTCCCGGATGCTCCCGCGCCGCTTCCGCCACATACGCCGTGTCCTTCGACCAGTCCACGGCCGGAGTCGGATAGCCGAAACAAACGGCTTCATATGGACGATCCGGAAAGCAGAGTCGTCCATCACGTAAAAGCTGTTCGGGCGGGTAGTATTCGTCAGTCACCATGTATCGTCCGCCGCTCTTGTCCGTTTTCCATGGTTGCTCTTTCCAGTTGTCCGCCGACCAGATATGCGCATGAAAATCGAGCACTTTCGAAGGAAGAAAAGGCGCGACCGCATCAGCATAGAAAGACTGTTCCGCCAAAAACGAATCTCTCATGTGCTCAACCTCTTTCACCATCTCCGGTCTATAATTCCCGAGTGATCCGGGGCATCCGCGTTCAATCACGCCGGCGCGTCGCCCCAATCCGGAACATCGAGCGTCTCCGTATCCCTGTCGCACAGCGCTATTCTGCTCACCAGCGGATGGCTCATGAACATGTCCGCGAAGCAGCTTCCAAAAAATCCGAGTCCGATAAGCCCGACGCTGATTGACATCTTCGCTCCCTTCCATGCTTATGATTTAGACCCATTCCCTCGAATCCGGAACCTTGATCCACTCGCAATCGCGCCCTATGGATTCCTGGCTCACCAGTCCGGGCAGGGTCATGTCCATCGCCTCGTGTATCCCGATCGGACACGGCCTTGTCCCCTCGACGGCGTCCACGAAATCCAGTATCTCGAAATAATCCCCGCCGCCGTGTCCCGCCTTCTTCGCCTCCTCCATGCCCTTCTTCCAGTAGTCCGGCAGGAATTCTTCTGACAACGTCTCCAGGTCCGTCCATTCATTCGTCGCGGCGGAGCGGGATTTCAGCCAGATCCGGTTCTTCTCGCCGGCGGCGCGGGACGACTCGTAGGCACCCTCCGTTCCCTGCACCTGGTAGTTCGTGCATGAGTGCGGGCGGTTGGACAGCATATCAACCCTGATCTTCACGAGCCCGCTGTTCCGCATTCGACAGAGCATGACGCATGAATCCTGGTTCTCGTACTCGTCGCCGCGCGGATCGCGGTAGTGGTGTCCCGACCCGGCGCCGCAGACCGATTCAACCCTGTCGCCCTTCATCCACTGTAGAATCGGGCCGAGCGAATGGGTGCCATAGGTTATGCCGTCAATCCCCGTCTGCCACTTCCTGCGCCATTTTGTCACCTCGTTCAGCTCCTTGAGCTCGTGCAGATATTCGCCCTCCGCGTAATATGGAACGCCCATAAGACCGGCTTCGATTATGGAACGGATAATAACGTTCGATTGAATGTACGTGTAATTTTCCGCCATCATGTAAACTTTTTTACTGCGCCTGCACGCTAGTGCCAGCTCCCTGCACTCAGCAACCGAAACCCCGGCGGGAACTTCGCTCAGCACATGCAGCTTCCGATCAAGAGCGGCTATGCTCTGCGGAACGTGAAGATGCATCGGCGTCCCGATTATCACCGCGTCGAGCTCGGATTTCTCGAGCATCTCGCCGTAGTCGACATAGCTCTCAGCAGCGCCAAGCCGCTTTGCGGCCGCTGCAAGGTCCTTTGTATTTATATCGCATATCGCGTGAATCCTGACCTTCGAAAGCGCGTCGCACGCCTGCTTGAATCCCGCGCCCCTGCCGCACGCCCCGACGATTCCTATGTTTATTTTCGAAAGAACGCTCATTTTTGACCATATCTCCTTTCGTTGTGCTCCAACGCGGGTTTCTCCCGCAACCCAATCAACTTCAAGATTCTTAACCGCCCGCTTCGCTCAAGACGCCGAGTACACAAAGGGAAATTCATATCCGCGGGGTTGACCGCGGATATGGACTTCACTTCATCCCTTCGGGATGAATGAGTCTTTTATCCGGCGCTTAACCCGCCGGATAAATCTTGACTTGGCGTACTTTGCGTCTTTGCGGTTCACATTCTCTTGTTTTTATTCGCGCTTCCTCAACGATGAGACACTAATCGCTCAAATTGTGCAGTTTCACAGCCTCCGCAGGCTTCATCCCGCGCTTGACCACGTCACACAGTGCCCTCTGGAATGCCTTTGGGTCCTTGACCTGTATTGCGTTGCGACCGAACACCACTCCGCCCGCCCCGCCCGCCACCTCGGCGGCCGCGAGCTGCAGCGCCAGCTTCTGTGTTGGGCATTTCTCCGCGCCAAGCCCCAGCACCGGCACGGGACAGCTATCCGTGACGGCCTTGAAATTGTTCGTGAAGAAGGTCTTTATCAGGTCGGCCCCGAGTTCCGCGATAATGCGGGCGCAGGTGAAAACCTTTCTGTGCATCTCGTCGGGGGACAGCTTGTCCGAGTCCGCGGGAAAGTATTCGCCTATCACCGGCATGCCCAGCGTCTTGGATTTGGCGCAAAGCTTTCTGAACACCTCGACGTTTCGCGCATCGTTCGCCTCGCTTCCAGTCTCAAGCGTAAGCGAGATGAGCGCGACATCCGCCCCGAGCCGCAGCGCCTCCTCCGGCTCGAAGGCTGGAATGGTCACGGCTTCCTTGTACTTCCAGTTGAAGCAGTAGACCGTGCTCCAGTTCAGGCGCACGACGGCCATTGGCGCGCCCTTGTAATTGAAAGCGGCCCCGCAGTGTGGCAGCATGCCGGGCGAAAGAAGAATGCCGTCAACGCAGGCATCCACCTTCGACGCGGTTTCCGGGAGGTTTATCATTCCAGGTATCGGCCCGTCGAACTCGCAGTGATCCATTGCTACAATGACCGCTCTCTCGTTGCGGTTGAAAAGACGCTCGAACTTGATATTTGCACTCATCATTCTCCTTTCACATTTTTCACAACAGCCGTATCATGCATTCCCCAAGGTAGGGCGCGACAGCCTGTCGCGCCGTTCACAACACCCATACCAACGGCCGGACTGGCAGTCCGGCCCTACCGCCATTCGACCCTACCTCCCGTTCCCAGGTAGGGCGCGACAGCCTGTCGCGCCGTCCACAACCATCTACCTTTCAGGCCAAACATATATCCAATTATCGCAAGTCTTTACGAGCCCCTTCCGAACGGGATTCATCAGAATGTAATGGAATTTCTCCGTAAAACTCTCGTTACATCTCAGACGATGATCAAAGAAATCTCTCTGCCATCTTACGCCCGCTCTGCGTGCCGCAGATTCTTTCCATTCCGAAACCACCTTCCGCATACTCTGATCCGATGGAAAGGATATTAATCCGTGAATATGGTCAGGCATCAGGAGAAAAAGGTGCACATACCATTCATCTCTATCCTGACGAAAGATCACCGTCTCAAATAGCTTTTTAGAAACTTTCTCATTACACAATTGATTCCGGCCTCGCGGCTCGCAACATACAGTTATAAAGAATACAGCATCTTGACGAACCCAAGCTGGGTGTCCATGCGGCAACGACTTCCTTTTTGGAAGACTCTCTTCCATATCTTCCTTTTCACGCTTCTCCGAGCCGACGGCCGGACTGGCAGTCCGGCCCTACCGCCATTCGGCCCTACCTCCATTCCCCAAGGTAGGGCGCGATCCCATAGACACGGGATCGCGCCAATTCCCTACAATAAAACAACGCTCTTCTTCGCCTGCGATTCCAGCGCCGCCGTGAACAGGCGGTGGCTCATCGCGGTCTCTTCCGGCGTCACGCATCCCGCGAATTTCGCCACCGGCCGCCCCTCGGCCAGCTCATGAAGGAACGCGGCCCACATCTGAAGAATTACATCAGGGAAGCCCGGCTCGAATATGCCGCCGGTGATTGACTTGAATGCGGTTTCATGCCCCATGTCAATCTGCTGCCACGCCTGTTCCCCACCGCTGTATTCCATCACCTGCAACAGTTTTGGATTTTTCGTCGAAAACCGCGCCGATGCGCGCGTGCCGAGGATCTCTATCCGCCAGGTGTTCTTGTCACCGGGCGATATCCTGTGCGTCTTCAGCGTGAGCGGAAACATGGAGCCGGTAGCGGGATCATCAACCTCACAGAACAGAGTCGCGTTGTCCCAGGTCTTGCACGGAACACGCCCGCCCCGGCCGTCAGGACGCGTTTTGATGATGTCCGACAGGATGGCGCGCACGTTCTTCGGGAACCAACCCGCGCGAAGCGGCACGTGGCAGACATGCATCCCGAGGTCGCCCATACACCCATACTCGCCGTTGATCTCGATCATGCGCTTCCAGTTGAGCGGCTTCTCCGGGTCGAGATCGCTGGAATGACAGAATGCCGCGTTCACCTCGATTATTTCGCCGAACGCCCCGGCCTGAATCATGCCACCGATCCTTTGAACCGCCGGATAAAAGGGGAATTCGGAAGAGCAGCGTGCGAAACAGTCCGGATATTTCGCGAAACATGCAAGTATCGCTTTGTTCGCCCGCTCGTCTATTCCGAACGGTTTTTCGCCCATCAGGTGCTTACCCGCGCTTATGATGGCACAGTAAAACTCCTCGTGCAGATTGTGCGGCACCGCGCAATAGACGGCGTCAACATCCCTGCTCGCCAGCAGTTCGCGATAGTCCGCGGTGAATAACCCGGCCGAGGGAGACATTTCCCTGTACCAGTCGAAGAGACCGGGGCTCTTGTCGCACACCGCAGTGATGACGGGCCGCGCCGTCATCCCGGTGAGATGTCCCCAGCGCGCCGCAGCGCTGGCGAACTCGCGCCCCATAAGTCCTGCTCCTATGATTCCGAATTTGATCGTCTTCATGAAAGCGCTTTCTCCGTCTCACCAATCGCCTCGTCAATTATGTTCATACACTTGGCGGCGGTGTCCAAATCCATCACTATTGGCGGACTCATCCGCAGGATATGCCCGGCGGGGATCCAGGCCAGGCCCTTGCGGAAGGCGCGCTGATAGACCTCGCGCCCCGCCTCGTTGAACGGCTCCTTCGTGCCACGGTCTTTCACCAGCTCGACGCCCATCAGGCAGCCCTTGCATCGCACATCCCCGATGATCTTGTGCTCGTCCTTCATCTTCGCCAGCCGCTTCACAAAGAACTCCTCCAACACCCTGGCGTTTTCAAGGAGTCCCTCTTCCTCAATAGCCTTGATGGAGGCTAAGGCGGCGGCGCAGGCCATCGGGTTTCCACCGTAGCTTGTCGAAGCGCTGATGTTTTCAACGGCATCCGCATAGCGCTCGCGCACGACCATCGCCGTGACCGGGAACCCGTTGCCGAATCCTTTTCCGAGCGTAACGACGTCCGGCACGGTGTTCCAGTGTTCCATGGCGAGATATTTACCCGTGCGCCCCATCGAGGTGAGCACTTCGTCAGCGAAAAGGAGAATGCCCTTTGAGTCGCACCATTTCCTCAGCTTCGGAAAGAAATCGTCCGGCGGGAAGATCGAGCCGGCCCAGCCCTGAATGGGCTCAAGGACCACCGCCGCGACCTGCCCCACTGTGCCCTCGATGAGAAACTCGTCGAAGAAGGCGATATAGGCATCAGTGTCAATGGTGCCATCCTGCTTCTTGAACAGGGGACGGTAGGGATTGGGACGCGGGAGCATGTAGAAACCCGGCGTGCGCGTCGGCCCGTTGGATACCTTCATCCTGGCCAGGCTCACCGCATGACCCGTCTTACCGTGAAAATCACCGAAGCAGGAAAGGAATTCATGCTTTCCCGTCGCGGCACGACACACCCTCAGCCCTGCCTCTACTGCAGTCGTGCCGCTGTCATACAACTGGACGCCCGACAGGTCGCCCGGCAGAATATCCTTTAATTTTTCAAGAAGCTCCAACTTTATGGGAGTCGTGAAATCATGACAATTCATTAGCTGACCGGCCGCCTTCTGAACGGCCTCCGTCACCTTCGGATGACAATGGCCCAGCGTGGTGACGTAAATGCCCGAAGAGAAATCAAGATAGGTGTTTCCGTCCACATCCGTGAGCGTGCAGCCGTGGCCCTTCTCAAAAACCACCGGGAAGAGTTTCACCTGTCCTGAGTAGCCCTTCATGATGGTTGACGCGCGCGCGTGCATTTCGCGGGATTTAGGACCCGGCACCTCGTCGGTCACGATTCTCGGCAGATCCTTCAGATTCACTTTAGCCCATGCAATGTTAATAGCCATATTTCATCCTTTCATTGATCCTGTTAAGAAATGTCCCCGGCCTTGGCAATTCGCACCTTGGTGAAACGTCGAAATCTTCGCGCCGCCGCCACATCCAACGACAAAGAGGTTATCCAGAGATCAAAGTCACTGAGGTTCCCGTAGACGATCGACGCGGAGGCGTCAATCTTTGACGCGTCGGCGAGGAGCACCCTGCGGCGCGCGCTCTTCATCATCAGCTCCGCAGTGAACGCGGTGTCACGGTCCCGAACAAGGCAGCGCCCATTCGAGTCAATAGCGTCGGTCCCGAGGAAAACCACGTCCGCCGACACTCCATCAAGCGCCTTCGCCATCATAGTGCCGCCGAGACAAAAGATATCCGCGTGGTATTCGCCGCCCAGCGCGTAGAGCCGAATGTTCGAGAAGCGGCTGAATTCACCGATCATGGCTATGGAATTGGTATAGACGGTGATCGGCCCGACCTGGCCAAGGCACGATGCGAGGTGAAACGTGGTGGATCCGTCATTCAGCAACAGCACGTCGCCCGCCTTTACCTCACGAGCCGCCGCTCGCCCTATGGCCTGTTTAGCATCGAAGTTTGCGGCCACCTGTTTCACGTAGCCCGAATTCTGTAGAGGTGTCACGGCCATGGCCCCGCCATGGGTGCGGACAACCACGCCGGAATCAGCGAGGATATCGAAATCCCGTCGTATAGTCAGGCCAGACACTCCGAGCTCCTGCGCAAGTTCGTCAACCTTCACCTCCTGCTGTAGTGCCCTCAGCCTGCTAAGTATATTCTGTCGCCTGATTCTCGGCTTCATAATTGCATGTCTCGTTCAATTTTTTTGAACATTACACACATTGTGTTTCTCGGTCAACTCTTTTTACGATCTCTTTTCTTGGATACGTGGCCGGCCTCAGCGAGGCCGCGAAGGGACATCTCACTCCGGATCCTGATGCTGGAATTGCGTCCTGTAACCACGTCCGTTGGGCGCGGTCTGTCCGGCCCTCAGCGAGGGCCGGCTACAGAAGATGCAGATTCGTGCCAGAGAGGGCGCAACTTCGATCAGGTGTAGGATGTCCGGACTCCCCGGTCTTACCTCGACCGCATACGTCCCCCGTGGCACGAGCGAGGACGCTCATGCCACTACAGAAGAACCGGTGACGCCCTAACCATAGACAAAGCCCGGTTTTTGAGTTGACTTGCCAAATGCATGGAAATAGTGTGATGAAAAGGAAAAGGAGGCATTGGATGAGCAACGAAAGATCGAACCTGGTTCTGATTCTCACCGATCACTGGCGGGGTGACAGCCTCGGACGCCTCGGCCATCCCGTGGCCGAGACGCCGCACATTGACAGCCTCTCGGCAGGTGGCGTTACGTTCACCAGCGCCTTCACACCCTGCGCGTCCTGCATCGCTGCCCGCCGCTCGCTGATGACCGGGATGAAGCCCGACTCCCACGGAATGCTTGGATACCAGGACGGCAAACCCTGGCCCTATAAGCACACTCTGGCCGGCGAGCTTGCTGGCGCCGGATACCAGACAATCAACGTTGGGAAGACCCATTTCCATCCCGCACGGCTGCACCTCGGATTCGAGGAGCTGGTGATTCCCGCCGATTACGATGAATGGATCAACCGCAAAACCGGAATACCACGCGCAAGGTTTGCTCACGGGGTGCATGCTAACTCGTGGATGGCGCGCCCAAATTATCTGCCTGAGCACCAGCAGGAGGAAACGTGGCTGACCAGCGAGGCGATGGAACATCTCAGAAAGCGCGACCCGGAGCGCCCGTTCTTCATCTGCCTTTCGTTCAACGGCCCCCACCCGCCCTGGTGTCCCCCGCAATATTTCTTCGATCTGTTCATGGATAAGGATATCCCGCAGCCGGTAGTCGGCGAGTGGGCCAGGCGAAATGCCGATGAAGCTCGATACCCGATGGACGTCAACGCATGGCGCGGAAAGGTTTCGCCGGAAATGAACCACCGCGCCCGCGCCGGCTACTTCGCATACCTGGCTTACATTGATTCCCAAGTCGGACGCTTCATGGAATACATGGGACGTTCCGGGCTTCTGAACAACACGATGATCGCATTCACCGCCGATCACGGCGAGATGCTGGGCGATCATCACCTGTGGCGCAAGGTGAGCGCCTGTGACGGATCGGCGCGGATCCCGTTCATAATCCGACCGCCACAAGGACAGGCCAACGTTCTGGATGAATCCCTTGTCGGCCTGGAGGATATCATGCCCACGTTCCTCGACGCCGCCGGAGTGGCCATTCCCGAAACAGTCGAAGGCCGGAGCCTGGCGCCGTTGCTGAAAGGCGATAATTTCGAGCCGCGGCCTTATTACCACCACGAGCACTCCCCGTGCTACACGCGCGAAAACACCTACCAGTGCATCACCACCGGAAAATGGAAATACGTTTGGAATCCGGTCAACGGCGAGGAGCAGCTCTTCGACAGGTCCGACGACCCCAACGAGTTCTGCGATCTAGCGCCGACCCCGGAACACGCCGAAACGCTCGCCGAATTGCGCTCGACGCTGGCGCGCGAGCTGAAGGGGCGGCCGGAGAATCTCTCCGACGGCGAGAGGCTTAAAATCGGCAGCGTTCCGACCTGGCGCGCTCCTCTAAAGAACGTCCAGGGCTCAGATTCTGCAAACCAGAAACCATAACCCAGTTAAGACCTTAAAGATATGGAATACTATGGCAAAGACGTGCCGGCTCCGGCCTTGACGGAGCGCTTCGCCAGCCCCAGCGGCGAGGATCTCATTGCAGACACCTATCTCCCCGAAACCGCGAAGCGCAACGGCGCAGCGGTGATATTCGTTCACGGCGGTGGATGGAATGCTGGGGGTCGCCAGCAATTTCTATGGCACGCCCACCGCATCTCCCTGCACGGATATCTGGCCTGCACCATTGATTACCGGCTCACGCGGACCGCGCCCTTCCCCGCCGCCGTCGAAGACTGCCAGGCGGTCGTGCGCTGGCTGCGCGGCAGCGCAAAGCGCTTCGATATCAGCTCCGACCGCATTGCCGCATTCGGGAGCTCCGCCGGCGGACACCTTGCCGCATGCCTGGGCGTGTTCGAAAATGTAGTCGGTTCCCTCTCTTCAAGGGTGAACTGCGTGGTTGATATTCACGGAGTCCACGATTTCATCGCCGCCCTTGATTCTTCCGGAAAGATTAAAGAGCACTGGGAGGCGTTCCTCGGCGGATCCGTTTCAACGAAGAGGGAGGCGTGGGTGCAGGCTTCGCCCGCGCTGCACGTTGACGGAAACACCGCGCCCATGCTGCTGGCGCACGACCCGGGCGACGATGTTGTGCCCTGCAGCCAGACGATTATCCTGGCCGAAGCGCTTATGAAGGCCGGCTGCGGCGTGGAGTTCATGCCCAGCCCGGGCTCGGGCCACGGATATATCTATAACCAGGGAAACTGCTGGACCCGGAAAGTCTGGCCCGCCGCGGTTTCGTGGCTGGACCATCATTTGACCGGCGCTCTGGCGCAGATTTCGCTCACTCACCTAGGAAGGAGACGTCATGCCGATCAGGGAATACCAGGCTAGAGACCCTGCGCAAGCGTGCGATTCCTGCCGCTCGCGCTTTGAGAAAATAGAAAGATTGAACGATGAGCCGTTGCAGAGCTGCCCTTCCTGCGGCGCCCCACTGGCACGCCTGATCTCGGCGCCGTCCGTCGGCTCATCTCAAAGCGGACTCGACGACAGGGCCAAAAACGTCGGATTCCACAAGCTCAAGAAAACCGGCAAGGGCGAATACGAGAAGTTGTACTGAGGCAAACCTACTGCGCCTTAAGTATGATCCTGTCCGGAACAAGCACGGGATATTCGGACCTGCGCACCCAGTAGACCCGCCCCATCACCACCATGTTCCGATTGAGAAGCGACTCCAACTGCACCTCGTTTCCCTTTATGAAACACAGGATAACGCTCCTGTTGCGCTCATCGTAGGCGATGAGCCGGTACTTGCTGGGGCTTCGCGCAAGAAAGCTCCTCGGCCGCAACAGACCCTCGTACTGCCTTCTCTGGCCCTGCTGCGGAGATTCAACAAGATCAAGGTCCGCCGGCGCCGGGGCCGTGCCAACATCGGCGAGCTCATCCAGCTCCACGTGGCTGACGACAGGCTCGCCCGGCTTCCCCTCCACCACCTCGACGGAACCGTCCTTCTTCACGACCTCAGTCTCTTCTTCCTCCGGCAGAACGGGAATGATCTCCACCATGGCGGAATGTATCCAGAGCGAACTCTTCTCGGGCGGGGCGATGCTGACCCACGGACCCTGCACTCCCCGGACAACAACGTTCTCGCCCTGCGCAAGGCGTCCCACTATGTTAAAATTGATACCCGCCCCCGCTCTCACGTTGACGTCGTCGCCAGCAATAACACCGTCATTCACGTAGTCGCCCAACACCCACAGGTCAACGGATTGAGGGGTGGCAATCTCCACCCACTCGTTGAGAAAACGAATGGCCTGTAACTCGTCCTTTTCCGAGACCTGTCCCACGGCCTCCGAGTTGATGTTCGGCTTCGCCCGCAGGTTGACGTTGCTCTTGAGCACCCTCACCTTCGGCGCGGGTGCGGGTGCGGGCGGCTCATCGCCGAAAACCGTCCCAACCAGGAGCAAGCCAGCCGCAAACATCATGCACATACACTTCTTCACCGCACACCTCCTTTGTCGCCCACCACGGTAATGCCCTTTCGAAGACCAGTTATCTCGTCAGCCTCCAGATAACGCCAGGAGCCGAGACGAAGGCCCCCGATTTCAAGCGGCCCGATTGCCGTTCTCTTAAGCCTCCTGACCTTCAGCCCGAGCGCCTCGAACATCCGCCTGATGTGCCTGTTGCGCCCCTCGTGCAGACGCAGCTCGTAGATGAAAGCATCTTCCCCGCTCTTGACGAGCGCCACATCATCGGCCTTCAGATTATCATCGCCCGATTTTATCCCGGCCCTGATCCTGGAAATATCGCCGGGCGAAAGCTTTCTGCCTATCCACACCCGATATTTCTTATCAACCCCGCGGCTCGGATGCATCAGCGCGTGGGCCAGATCGCCGTCATTGGTGACGAGCAGAAGCCCCTCGCTATCCCTGTCCAGCCGCCCTATGGTGAACAGGCGCGCGTCGAGCCGCGGCAGCAGCGAGAGAAAGGTGCGACGTCCCTGCGGATCCGACGATGTGCACAGGATATCGCGCGGCTTGTTCAGCATCAGCACCGCTGAACTCTCCGGTTCCACGCGCCGGCCGTCAACCTCCACCACCTGCGCGACGGGATCAATGCAGATGCCCTGTCCAGACACTGGGTGCCCGTCAACCGACACGCGCCCGGACGCCACCAGCCGCTCGCATGCGCGCCGAGAACCCAGGCCGCAGCGGGCAAGATGCTTGTGAAGCCGTACCGCTCGATCAGCGTCACTCCTGGGGCTTGGTCTTTGGGAGTCCATAGGCGCGGTCTCCCTGTTTCCACTTTCCGCCCACTTTCAATAAATCAATTCTCTCAAAACGCTTGAGCACGTTCCGCTTGGTTCTGATTTTGCTGGCTGCTTTTAAACTCTGATGCTGCGACATATTTCTTCCCCGTAAGGCGCGATTCACGCGCAATCCTGACTAATCACACATTTATAGACTAGCCGAGCCGCCGACAAAGTCAACGGCAAAATCCACAGCAATTATCATTAGGGGCGCTCCCCTGCCACCTCGCGCGGCAGGATCCGGATATCAGGAATCAAAACCGGCAGCGCGCAGACCGTCCATCGTCACACTGCCTGATATCCCCGCAAGTTCGATGTGCCTCCGGACATACTTGCCTATGATATCGGTCTCGATGTTCACGCGCCCGCCCTCGCGCAGGCCGTCAAGCGCGGTGTCGAAGCGCGTGAGCGGAATGAGGTGGGTCTCGAAGAAGCCGCTCCGCCCGCTGCCGGTCCCCCCGGGAGCGGACAAGTTCGTGATGGTGAGGCTCACTCCGTCGCACGCAATGGAGCCCTTCATCACCATGCCGGCCAGCAGGCTGTCCTCGCAGGCGATTCTCAGGAGCAGGTCTCTTCCAATGGCCTTCCGAACCGCCACGGTCCCCGTCCCGTCAACGTGGCCAGAAACAATGTGACCGCCCAGAAGGTCGCCCGCCGCCAGCGCCCGCTCGAGGTTCACACGGTCGCCGCGCCGCTTGTCGCTCAGCGCCGTCCTGTCGAGAGTCTCCTGGAGCATGTCAAAGGCAAAGGAATCAGCCCCGGCCGACGAGACCGTGAGGCATACCCCGTTGACCGCCACACTCTCGCCAGGCGCGAGCGGCCGGCTCCAGTCCGCAGCGCCCACCACCAGGCGCGCACCGCCGCCCGAACGCTCAATGCCCCGCACCTCGCCAACCTGCTGTATCAAACCTGTGAACATGTTAATGTGAGTGTTTGATCTAAGATGTTGCCATCACTGAACTGCGGACTCGGCCAGGGAAGCAACATCTTCCGGCTTCTTCACCGACTTGTCCGCAGTCTCATCCTCACGTTCCGCGAATCTCATGGAGACGATCTTGGACACGCCAAACTCCTCCATGGTCACACCGTACAGGACCGACGCTGCGCTGATGGTCTGCCGGTTGTGCGTTATCACCACGAACTGTGATTGCTCGAGGAAACCCTGAAGCATCTTGATGAAACGCCCTATGTTCGTCTCGTCCAGCGGGGCGTCAAGCTCGTCCAGCACGCAGAACGGACTGGGCTTGAACATGTAGATCGCAAACAGCAGCGAAACGGCAGTCAACGCCCGCTCGCCGCCGGAAAGGAGCGACACGCTTTGCAGCGGCTTGCCCGGCGGCCGTGCTATGATCTCGATTCCGCTCTCGAGCACGTCCTCCTCGTCCGCGAGCATCAGCTTCGCCGAGCCGCCACCGAAGAGCTGCTTGAAGATCACCTGGAAATTCTTGTTGATCACGTCGAACGTCTGGGCGAACATGTCCGTCGTGGTCTGGTTGATCTTCCGGATCATATCCATCAGTTGCTGCTTGGACTTCACCAAATCGTCCTGCTGGCTCAGGAGGAATGTGTGCCTTTCCTCAAGCTGCTGGTACTCATCTATGGCGCCGTCATACACAGGGCCGATGGCCTCGATCCGCGCCCGCAGCTCGCCAACCTTGTTTTCGAGCGTCTCCATGTCCGGACGCCCCTCCTCGGACCACTGCGGCTCGGGCTCGCCCGCTATGGCATCGGGCGCGATCCGGTGTTCGGAGGTCACCCTGTCCATCATCGCCTGCCGCTTCATCCGCTGCTCAATGAGCCGCCCATTGATCTCGTTCTGCCGTTCCCGCACCTCGTCGAGCGAGCCGCGCTTCGCCTTGAGCTCGTCGGATGACCGCTGCCAGCTTGCCTGGGCGGATGTTCTGCGCCCGCGCAATTCCGACATCCTCGATGCGTTGTTCTCCATCTCCTTGGTGACCGCAGGAAGCTGCTCCCGCGCGCCCGCGACCGCCTTCAACTGCGCCTCGATGTCAGCGCTGTAGGAGACTGAGCGCGCCGTGCGGTCTTTCACCAGTGATTCCAGGTCGGCAATGCGCTGCTCAAGCGGGCCATGCTGCGCGGTCAGGTGTTCGGCGGCCTGCTTGCGCTGGGCAAAGCTCACCCTCGCGTCGGATTCAGCGGCGGCGAACTTCCTGCGCTCCTGCTCCATCTCCTGGTGCTCAGCCTTGCGCTTTGCTATCAGATCCTTCACGCGCGCCATCTCGGAGCGAACCTCGTCAATCTCCTTGAGTATGGCGCTGCGCTCCTCGACGGAGCTGCCTTCCTTCTCAAGCTCCTGCAGTTCGAAGCTGACAGTCTCGAAGTTCTCGCGTATGCGGTCGGCCTGCCCGGAAAGGCCCTGGTACTCGCCCTCCTTCCGCGCCAGCGCCTTGTGCGCTTCCGCAAGCGCAGCCTGGCCATCTGCGACCGATTCGCCGCGCGCAGCACGCTTCTCCACCAGGCCGGCCAGCTCCGCGTCGCAGGCCGCCAGCTCCGACTTCAAGCCAGTCATCTTTTCATCGAGTTCGAGGAGCTGGTGTTTACGGGCAAGCGGATTGCCCGACCCCGAGTCGCGCCGGTACAGCTCCATCGCGCCCGAGCCGCACGCGAGGGCGCCTCCAAATGTGACGTAGGTGACGCCCCGCGGGATGGTGGACGGAACATCATCGAGATTCTCCACAACTCGCACGCCTGCGAGGAGGCGCCGCGCCAGGGGCAGCATCTTTTCCGGACACGTTATCTTGTCGAGCAACGCAACGCCAGCCCCCTCGTCCGGGGCGCCCGGCGCATCCCCGCCAGGAACGTCCATGGCGAGCAGGCGCGCCGGACCGAAGTCTCCGGCCTCCAGTTTGCGCAGGCAATCCAGACCGTCGGCAAAGCCAAATACCACAATCGCGTCGAGCACGGGACGCAGCGCCGTCTCGAGGGGCGTCCTGAACTCCGGCGGCGCTTCCACCTGGTCGCACAGCGCGCCCAGCACGCGCTCCCTGGCTATTCCAAGCGGATTGGACTCGTCCAGCAACCGCATCGCACCCGCGGGGAACGCGCCGTCGCCTTCAGCGCCCTTTCTGATGATGTCGAGTCGGGCTTCCGCCGCCGAGATCTTGAGCATGCACTCGGCACGTTTCCGCTCAGCCGCCTTAGCCGCGCCGTCGAGCGCGTCGCGCTCCGCAGTCGCGGCCGACAACGCCTCCTGCGAGACAGCAGCATCCTCCTTGAGCTTTCCAAGCACGTCGACGAATTCGGCCAGGCGTTTCTCGTAGCCGTCGAGCACGCGCGCCAGGTTGGCCTGCTCGGCCGCGGTCCGCTCCCGCCTGCTGGCCGTGCTCCTGTCGTGAACCTCCATATCATGATGCCGGTTCTGGAGCTTAAGCATCCGGTTTTCAAACTCCATGGACTCCGAATAGAAACTCTCGATGGAGAGGCGCATCTTCTCCTGCGCCTGCTCGTGTTCGGCGTGAAGACGCATTTTCTCGTTAAGCTCCTTTTCCGCCGCCTCGAGTTCGCCCTTGGCCTTGCCCATCGCGGCCAGTGCGCTCTCGAAGGCGCGCCGCTGCTGATCGAGTTCGGATGCCGCCTTCTCCGCATCGCTGGAATCGCGCTTCAGAAGCTCTCTGAGCTCCTCAACCCGAAGCTCGCCAGCGACGATCAGCCGTTCGGCCCGTTCGAGCCTCGACCGCAGTTCGCCCTCCTCCTGAGCGGCGGCCGCGATCTCCTGCTCCGCCTCCGAAAGCGCGCCGCGCAGCGACTCGTTCGCCTGCTCGAGCATCTCGATCCCGCTCTGGAACGCCTCGATTCGCTCGCGGTTCGAAGCGGCCTGCGCATCGAGCTGCCCGATATCAGAATCCATCGCCTTGAGCCGCTCGCGTGAAACGAAAATGTCGAGGCCGCGCAGTTCTTCCCGGAGCGCCTTCACCCTTCGCGCCTTGCCGGCCTGGCGCTGGAGAGAGATGATCTGGCGCTTAACCTCCTTGATCACGTCGGCGAGCCGCACGAGATTAGCCTCCGTCTGCTCCAGCTTGCGCAGCGCTTCGCGCTTATCGGTCTTGTACTTCGTAATCCCGCTCGCCTCCTCGAACACCGCGCGGCGGTCTTCCGGCCGCGAGCTCAGGATGAGGTCAACCCTGCCCTGCTCCATCAGCGAATAGGAATTAGTGCCCACGCCCGTGTCCATGAAAAGCCTCTGGATATCCCGCAGACGGCAAGGCGTCTTGTTGATGAAATACTGGCCCTCGCCGGAACGGAACACGCGGCGAGTGAGGGTTATCTCGTTGAACTCCGTGTCAACCGTCCCTTCGCAATCAGAGAAGGTGAGGCTCACCTCCGCCATCCCGAGCGGCTTCTTGTCGTCCGTTCCGTTAAAGATGCAGTCCTCCATCTTCGTGCCGCGCAGCAGCTTCGCGCTCTGCTCACCAAGCACCCAGCGGATGGCGTCCGAAACATTGCTCTTTCCGCATCCGTTTGGACCTACGATCGCGGTCATTCCTTTGCCGAATTCCAGTCGAGTCCGCACGGGAAAACTCTTAAACCCCGATATCTCAAGACATTTCAGATGCATATTTTTTCCATAAATCAGAGGGGTAGCAACATGTGAATCCCAATTTGACGATTACAATATCAAGTGGGTCCGGACGGCGCAACCACAATATGCAGATTTTTTGCGCGAAAAAAGGAATAACCATCCCCTGCCGCCTTGCGCGGCAGGGATGGACAGAAAACCAGGC
>CAYWJE010000031.1:0-20192 GCA_964458525.1 uncultured Verrucomicrobiota bacterium | reverse complement strand
TAGGATATCGCCGAGGATAGCACTCAATGCGAAATCCCACGCTATTTCCGGAAGGCCTACATTTTCTATGTTTGTAGGCCATTCATAGAATGGATCAGCCTGTGGCGGAGAATGAAGGCGTTCTTGTAGGCTCGGATATTATTCTGGCAATGTTTCTTGTTATTCTTCATGGTTCGTACACAATGAATTGCTAACGGAGGGAATGATGAAAATTAAAATAGCTGGATTAGCTGCGTTTCTTATTTGCATGACGACAATGAACGCTCTTGCGGCCGAACAGGTGGGAATGGTCGTTTCCATCGAGGGTGATGCCGTGGCTGTCAATGCGAAGGGCGAGGAGCGAAAGCTCGCGCTCAAATCCCCGGTGTTCATGAACGATAAGATCGTCACGCGCGCCGGCGGCAAGTTCCAGCTGATGTTCAATGACGACTCCATCCTGGCCGGCGGGGAAAACGCCGAGGTTACGATTGACGAATACACCTATCCTCCCGCCGATAAGGAGAAAAATGCCTGCGGACTCGGCGTGCTGAAGGGCATGGTTCGCGTTATCACGGGCAAGATAACCGAGTTGAATCCGGAACGTTTCAAGGTGAAGACCCGCATGGCCACTATCGGCATCAGGGGCTGTGAGCTTTGCTTCAGGGTTGGCGCGGATGGCGAGAATGTCTACATCGTAAGGCTGCCCCACGGCAAGGCGATCATGGTGTCGCGCATAGCCGGCGCAGCGGGAGCCGCAGGGACACAGGTGATTGAGGTTGAACAGCAGGGCATGGTGGTGAATATCGCGCCAGGCAGGCCCATGAGCAGGCGCCGTATGCGTCGCGGCGAATTCAGGGCTATCATTACGGAGAGCACTCCGTCTCATTCCGATTCCGAGGATGGCGAAGGCTCCGGCGGTGAGGATGGTTCCGGGTACGGCTCGTTCGGCACTGAGGGCGGAGAGTCCGGAGAGGGGTTCTCACAGGGGCTTCCCGGCGACGGCGTGGGTGATCCTTCCGGGTTTTCCGATGGGATAGGGGACAGAATTGATATAGTTCTTGATGACCCCAAACCGCCCAAGCCGACGCCTGATCCGCCGGGTCCGACCCCCGGTCCGACGCCTGGTCCGACGCCGACACCCACTCCGACACCTGACCCCTCCGCCAAGACGGTTTCCGGCGGCGGTTTCGGCGCGGAGTTCATCACGGATTCAGGTTATTACAGCCTGTCAAAGATATATGCTTATGGATTGACCGGTGATCTGAAGGATAACGAATTCAACGGATCTGCTGAGGGTTATATCTTTGATCGCAACGGCGCCTATCTTGGATCAAAGTCGAGTGCGCTGGACAACCTGCCTGTCGTGCCGTACGGGAGCCAGACGGCTTACGAGGGGTATACCGAGGTCTCGCTCGGCACCACGGAGGCGCTGGAATCCGGGGCACAGGCTCTCGCGGAGGCGCTGGGAGTCGACGGCGGGGCGGCTGCGGCGGTTGTGGCCGACCCGGCCATGATGGCCTATGATAATCTCGGCCAGTTCTTCCGCTACATCAATCCCGACGATATGTCGTGCGGACTTGTTTTCGGCGGCTACGCATCAACGCTTTTCGGCGCTTCTCTTCCCGCCGATTCCATTCTGAAGTACGATGTCAAGTACCTGCTCTACAATCGGGACTATTTCTTCGGCGAGGCGCCGGCCGCTGCCGCTTCTTCCCGGCTCTGGGTGAACACAAGGACCGGCGCGTACATGACCGATGAGCTCGACAGCGCTACCGGCCGCCGGGGATGGGGGAAGATTGACGACCTGGCCTTCTTCGGGCAGGATGCGCAGGGAGTTGGATATATTCTGTTTGACGATCTTACCAAGGATGACGAAAACGCGCAGTTCGGTGCTGCTGCCGGATTCCGCGACGCAGCCTACCTCGGGAGTCCTGACTCCGGCATGTTGAATTACTACGGCTACGGAGCAGCGATGCTCATGAAGACATTGCAGAGCTCCTCGGATATCGGTATGAAGCTGTTCAGGTCGGCCAACGAGTCCAGCGACAGCCAGTCCGCGAACGAGGGACAGTTTGCCGTCGTGGTTGATCGCGGCGCATATCAGAATAACGTGAACGTGCAGGCGCAGCTCTATGCGAACCCGGAATCGCCTGTAGCCACCGATCCGGCGTTGAGTAGTCCGAAGGATAGCTGCTACGTGAAGGACAACCTGTTCGCCGCATCGTTCGGGGCGGCCAGCGGCGACGTCATGCTCTATGCGGTTGGCGGTGGCAATGACTGGACGTGGGGCCGGTGGAACAGGGAGAAACTCTCGCCTGACCCTGACTCGGTTGAGGCTTTCGACCCCGGCTATTTCTACGGCGTGTTCGCAGTGGGCAAGACGCTTGGTGAATCGGCTTACCAGGCGCTCGCTTCGGGACCCGTCAGCTACAGCCTCAGCACGCCTGCCAGCACGCCCGGGACCGCGGCAGCGTTCTATTCCTACGGCTATAATGGCGGATACATGGCTGGTCCGTGCTCTCTCACGGTCTCCATTCCCGGCAATGGGAATGTCGGCGCCTGGTCCGGCACTTTTGCGTTGAACAACGTGCAGGGCTCCAGGCAGGATTCTCTGAACTTCAACATGAGCGGCGATATCAGTTCAGCCGGCCACCTTAATGGTTCCGTCAGTTCTTACCAGCTCATGATTGACGGCACGGCCTACAACGCGGCGTCACTGTTGAGGCAGGGCGCCACGGGCAGCCTGGTGGGCGACGGCTCCGGCGCGACGCCCGTGAGCGGCGCGATAGGTCAGTTCAGCTTCCAGCATGATGCTTCCGGCACTCCGGCTGTGAGTGGCGTATACGGAACAGACCTTCAGCAGGCGCAATGAGAAACCGATGGCTAATTCTTGTCGGTTTTGCCCTTACGCTTGCCTGCCTGGCTTTCTACGTGTTCGAGCCGCCGTTCGTCAGGGCGGTGTCCCTGAAGACCTATGACTTCCTGATGGGCCAGATCAGTGAGCCCGCGGCGCCGGGACGCGTGGCGATTGTTGATATTGACGAGGCCACTCTCGCCAGGTACGGCCAATGGCCGTGGCCGCGATACCGGGTGGCGGAGCTGGCCGATAAGATATTCAACGCGGGCGCGGCCGTCGTGGCGTTCGATATAATTTTTCCGGAACCGGACAGGACTTCTCCATACATGCTGAAAAACGAGCTGAAGTCGAAGTTTGGCGTGGATGTGGAGATAGCTGGGTTGTCGGATTCTCTTTCGGATTTCGATCGCATATTGGCCCACAGTCTTTCCGGACGCAACACCATCCTCGGATGCTTTCTCCATCCGGCGACGAATCTTCTGCGGGATGTTGACGTTGCTCTTGATCCTCATTACCGGGGTTTCTTCTACAAGAAGGGACGCGGCGATGTGAATGCCACCATTCCGAAGGCGAACGGCATCACCATCTCCATACCTGAACTGAACGCTGCCGCAGGAAACAATGCTTTCATCAACACCCTTCCGGACGATGATAACGTGATCAGGAGCACGCCGCTTGTGTGGTCTCTCGGTGAGTCGCGCATCTACCCTTCGCTTGCCCTCGAGGCGGTGCGCATGGCTGCTGGAGTCAGCCAGATTGGCATAGAACATGATGAGAACGGCATTGCCCTGATTCGCCTGCGTGAAATTGCTATCCCCACCGATGGAGCAGGGCGCCTGACGATAAATTTCAGGCGCACATCGGAAAACGGCGGTTACTCCCGTTCGCTGCCGTGGTATTCGGCGGAGAAGGTGATGAGCGGGGAGGTGGACCGGGAATATCTCGGCGGACGCATCGTGTTCGTGGGAACCTCGGCCACCGGACTCAGGGATCTGCGCGCGACGCCGCTGGCCGGGGAATTCCCGGGCGTTGAAATTCATGCGACTGTGGTTGACAACATTCTCTCCGGCGAGATGCTTATTCAGCCGCGCTGGATGCGGACGGTGGACATGGCCGTGATCCTGTTCGCCGGGATGCTGCTCACGATCCTCGTCACCAGGGGCCGCTCATGGCTCTCATTTCTTAACTTGCTTCTCCTTATCCTGCTCGCGGTATGGGGCAGCCTGCTTCTCCTGCGAAACCGGAGCATTGTCTTTGTCCCCACCTGGCCGATCATTTCGATGCTGGTGGTCTACATGGTTCTCACCATGGCGCGCTTCTGGCAGGAAGAGCGGCAGAAGAGGCATGTGCGATCAATGTTCGGAACCATGGTTTCGCAGGAGGTGCTCAAGTATCTCGAGGATCACCCTGAGCGCCTTTCACTCTCGGGACAAAAAACCGATGCCACGATGTTCTTCTCCGACGTGGCCGGCTTCACCTCGATATCCGAAAACCTGCCGCCGGAAAAACTTTCGGAACTGCTCAATCGCTATCTCAGCCCGATGACTTCCGTCATCATGAACAGGCGGGGATATGTTGATAAGTATGAAGGAGATGCGATCATGGCGGAGTGGGGCGTCCCCTTTCCACTTGCTGACCACGCGGTCCAGGCCTGTCTCGCTGCGCTTGAACAGCAGGAGATGCTGGACGTGCTGCGCCCCATTCTCGAGAGGCAGTTCGGATACGCTATTCACGTTCGCATGGGAATCAATTCGGGCCGCGTCACTGCCGGAAACATGGGTTCCGAGCGCAGGCAGCAGTTCACCGTGATGGGCGATGCCGTCAACCAGGCGGCGCGGCTTGAGCCGGTGAACAAGGATTACGGGACCAGGATCATAATCGGCCAGGCCACGTATGACATTGCAAAGGATTCCATCGAAACACGGATGCTTGACAAGATAGTCGTTGCCGGCAAGACCCAGCCGGTGTGCATCTACGAACTGATTGGACGCAAGGGTTCGGTCGCGTCCGGGCCCGCTGAATTTGCATCGGTTTACGAGGATGCCCTGCGTCTGCACTGGGAACGTCGCTGGGATGACGCCGAGAAGATGCTGGAAAAGGCTGCAAGGTTTGAGCAGGGCGATGGTGCCGTGTTAAGGCTGAAGAAGAGAATCGCGTTCTATCGCCAGAATCCGCCGCCCTCCGAGTGGGTTGGCGAATACGTCCGCGCTTCGAAGGATTGATATGGATGCTGATGCCGCGAGTCCTGCAACCTTTCGCTGAACGAAGAAAACAACTTGGAGTCATGCAAACAAGCGTCAAGTTTGCCGTTTTTGTCGGCTGGCATGGATGCTCATAACGGGAGATCTGAACATGGATCATTTTGCTGCATTAGATAATGTTGACAACTGGAAGAAAACACGCCGTGGGGTGGAATTATCGGCCGGTCTTGAGCGGGTGCGCTTCGACTTTATTCGGGCGGATATCCTGCGCATAAAGATTTCGCAGGGCGGAATCTTTGACCCGGCTCCGACGTTTTCGGTAACGAGCGATGAACTCGGAGCAATTGAATTCAGTGTTCGCGCCACCAGCAGGGGGCTGGTGATTAAATCAGGCAGCCTGACGCTGCGGGTTCAATTCGCCCCGTTCCATTTCGATGTCGAACGCGCCGACGGCAGTTGCGTGGTTCGATCGGTTCCCGGCCAGGCATACCGTTTTTTGAACAATACCTGGCGGATGCGTCGGATGAAAACTCCGGGCGACACCATCCTGGGACTTGGCGAGAAGACGCAGCCCTTCAATCATGACGGACGAAAACTGACGATGTGGAATGTCGATGTGTACGGACCTGATCTCGATGGCGTCGCTCGCGTTCACAATGATCGCGCCTCGCCGCAATTTCCTTTGAGCGATCGCTTCGATCCGTACTATATTTCGATCAATTTCTTCTACCACTTGTCGGCGTCTGATCCGGGGCGAGCATCGGCATCTTTCGTGGATTGCGGCTACCGGATGCACTATGATTTTCAGAATCCCGCATTTTACGAGATTAGCGGTGATGGCAGTCAGTTGACCGAGTACATTTTTGCGGGTCCGGCAATTCGCGATATTCTGCATGGTTACACTGACCTGACCGGGCGAATGGATCCGCCGCCGATTTGGGCGCTTGGCCATCATCAATGCCGTTGGTATGACTACAGTCAGCAGGATGTCCGGAAGCTGGCGGCAAAGTACCGGCGCAAAGGCATCCCCTGCGATTCGCTCTGGCTCGATATTGATTACATGGATGGTTACCGTGTATTTACATGGAACCGGAAGCGTTTCCCTGATCCTGAAGAACTCATATCGAACCTGCGCAAACAAGGTTTCCGCTTGATCACGATTATTGATCCCGGAGTGAAGTTTGAGCCCGGCTATCCTGTTTTTGATGAGGGACTGGAACGCGGATTGTTCTGTAAAACCGAGAACGGTCAGGTTTATGTGGGCCAGGTCTGGCCGGGACGCACGGCTTTTCCCGATTTCGTGAAAGAAGAATCGCGCCGGTGGTGGGGTCGTTTGAATGCCGATCATGTCCGGAGGGGGATCGCCGGCATTTGGAACGACATGAACGAGCCAAGTACGGGCACGGTTTCGCCATTGCCAATGCGTTTTGATTACGACGGCGCAAACTATCCCCACGAGCGCTATCATAACCAGTATGGTATGCTCATGGCCATGGGAACGGTTTCCGGGTTGCGCGATGCTATGCCCGGGCGCAGAACCTTCGTTCTCTCCCGAGCCGGATTTGCCGGTATCCAGCGTTATGCCGCCAACTGGACCGGGGACAATGCCGCCAGTTGGGAACATTTGGTCATGAGCCTGAGCATGAACGCGAATCTTGGACTTTCCGGCCAGCCCTTTGTCGGCAGCGATATCGGCGGTTTCACGGAGAATACCACCGCTGAGCTGCTCGTGCGATGGTATCAGTACAGTGTGTTCCAACCCTTTATGCGCAACCATCTTGGCAAGGGGTCAGTCGAGCATTACCCATGGTCTTTTGGAAAGGATGCCGAGACGCATATTCGTGAGGCCATCCGTCTGCGCTACCGCCTGATGCCTTATATCTATACCGCGTTCATGCAAAGCGCGGAAACTGGTGATCCGATCCAACGTCCTCTGGTATATGATTGGCAGGATGATCATCTGGCAGTGGCCAATGCCACCGAATTTATGTTCGGTGATCATCTTCTGGTGGCGCCGGTGATCACGCGCGGAGCCACAAAACGTCAATTATATCTACCGAGAGGGATGTGGCGCTGCTTCTATAGCGGCGTAGCTTACAACGGCGGACGTGTGATAGAAGTGGATGCCGAGCTGGGGCATTTGCCGCTATTCGTCCGCGCCGGAGCCGTTATTCCGGCGGTCGAGCCACCGATGACTACCGACGGCCAGTTCCCTGAAACGGTGGACTTGCTTGTCTATGTGCCGGATCGCAATGGGGTGACCGAGTCTTTGCTTCATGAGGATGACGGATTGACTGACGACTGGCGCAAAGGCGCTTTCTGGCGTACCGGGCTGCGCGTGGAACGCAAGGGCCGACGCCTTACCGTTTCAGCGAAAACTGATGGCGATGGTTTTGTCGAAGGCCGACGCCGCCGATTTCGCTTGGTTTTCAAAGGAGCGCGGTTGTCCGAATCCACTTTTGCCTGTCGAGGGCAGGGATTCTCGAAAACCTTTATGCTGCCCCAATAATATTCTCCTGAATCCGTGATGAGGTCAGTATGCCGGCGGGGCGGCGGGACAGTCAGGCAGTCGGGCAGTGAGGGGGGGGGAAGAAGCTCAAAGGTGAAAGCTGAAATGTGAGAAGCTGGAAGGTCGAAGGTCAAAGCCTCTAAGCCACCGGGGAATATCCCGGCCTGTAGGAACGCCTTCACACTGTGAAGGCCTACAAAAACAATGTCAATAACCTGTAGGCCGTCATAATATGACGGCATCACAAATGTCTTCATGTTCTTCATGGCCTTCATGGTAAAAAATTTTTGTTCCAAGCATGCGACAATGGCCTCACCTGACTATTTTGCTATGTATTTCAATGAGTCACTCCGGATTCATGAGAAAAAAAGCTGATTGCTTTATCGGGATCGGTGTGCTAATATTCAAAATGAATTTAAACAGAAATAAGCAGGAGTTTTCTTTATGAAGAAACGGTTTTCGCGTGGCAGGGTATTGGGCATTCTGTGTGTTTTTATGTTTTCCACTTCGTATGCGCTTTCTCAAACAATCACACTTACCGCGCCCCTGACGAGGGTTGAGTTCGAGGATGGCGATGAGTTCTCCTGCAACGTGCCCGGGGTGCCGTGGGATATGGACCAGATTCGCGATATTCCTTTCGACTACAATTTCCAGCAGCCCACAGTTAGCGATGGCATCTGGCGGGCAACCAACAGCGCGGTGGGCGCGGCATTCTATCCCCTGTTCAGGGGCTATTCCCAGACCACCTACACGAACTATCCGAGCTACTACACCGGTGGCATGCCCTACGGTCCGCTCAATCCCATTGATTGCTCCAGATATGACCAGCTTTCAATAAGAATGGGGCTGCCGCAATCCGCCAGGTCTTCCATATGGTTGGCATGGACAGATAACCCTAATAATGTGGAGACTGCCGCCACTGGTCCTAGCTTGGGATTCATAGACGGAGACTGTCTCTGGGACGGGAATTACCAGAAAAACGCAGATGGCTTCCGCATCTATGACATCGCGTTCACTCAGGATGGCTTCTTCCGCGAGCGGTGTACATACATAAATTCCTTTGATCTCTTGGGCGGCTCCCAGCCGTGGTCCGGCACGAATTATGGCTTCTTCATTCAGGCCACGCTCGAAGGCGCTGTGGGAACGTCCTACGAGGTTGACTGGATCAGGCTCTATAATTCCGCGGAATCGCCGGTTCTGAATGTGACCTGGAGCACGGTCGACATCCCCACGAATTATTCCGGCGCCTCTGATAACAAGTACAGCGTCCAGCTCTGGCTTGATTCCGATGCTTCGGGCTACGATGGCGATCTGTTCGCAACGGGCCTGATCAACGACGGGAGTTACGATCTCTACACCGCCGCATTGCCTCCGGGCGACTACTACATCTATCTCAGGGCCGTGTTCAGGGGTGGTGTTGCTTACGAGACGCTCGCGACCAGCGGCTACAGCGCCAGGATAACGATTCTCGCACCGCCCTCGCTGGAATTCAGCGCGCCCTCGTATACGAGCGGCGTTGAGTATGCAGCGTCCGTGCTCGGCAGCCCGTGGGATATGTCCAGCGACAGCTGTTTCAACTGGTTCCTCAGCACCAATTTCAGCAACTACGCCTTCGGCGGCGGGCTTTTTTCGGCCTATGCCGACCCGCCGTTGCCCGGCTATAACGAGTCCGATGTGCAGTTGATGCTGAACACGTCCTCCAGCGGAGCGTATGTGCCCATTGACTCAACTGATTTCAGGTATCTCACTTACACCATAGCCGTTGACCCGACCGGTTACACGAACATCAATGATCGCGTTGCGCGCGGCTGGGTGGCCCGCTTCATCTGGGGCAAGACGGGGCTCGAGGTGGACGGCACCGAGGCCCAGGGCATTCCCATCCTCGAGGACTGGCATTCCTACACGCTGGACCTCTGGGATCACGGCTTGTATGAAACCGAGAATCCGTGGCCAGCCCAGATCGGGTGGAAGGAGTCGGAAACGGTGAACTGGATCCGGTTCGACCCTCTTGAGGTGCCTCAGTCCACTCTGTTCTATATCGAGGATATCAAGCTGTGCGCGGAGAACGCGCCGGTGAACAACTTGTACAACATCCAGTGGAAGGTTGAGGATTCCGATAGCGAGGAAGTTACGATTGATCTATATTATGGATCCTTGCCGACTGCCGATTTCAGCGGAAATCTTATTACGACCCTGACACAGGCGCCCGGAAGCGGATCATATGTCTGGAACCTGTCGGGAATCAGCGATGGCGACTATTACATCAAAGCCGTCATTTCCGATGGCTCCAACTCCGTATCACGCATCTCGATGGTTCCGATCGTCAAGGGCGCCGGCGGGAGCATCGCCTCGCAGCTTGCGGGCGGTGTGCCGGCCGTTGAGGACTTTGACGGCGACGGAATTGATGACGTCGTCGTATTCAAGGAGTCCACTGGCTACTGGATGATCATCTACTCGTCGGATGGCTCATCGGCTTCGGCCAAGTGGGGCGCGTCCGGCTACATGTCCGCTCCTGCAGATTTCGATGGGGATGGCAAGGCTGACCTCACGGTCTATTGCGAATCGGGTGACTGGCCGGGCTATTGGTACATCCTGCGATCGAGCGATTTCAACATGTCCTATACCAAGTGGGGCGATGAGAAATATCTTCCAGTTTCCGGTGACTTCGATTCCGACGGTACGCCCGATCTGGCCGTCTACTGCTCCGCGGGCGACTGGCCGGGGTACTGGTATATCCTTCGCTCTACGGACTACACGATGTCCTACGCCAAGTTCGGGGACACGGGATACACTCCTGTGCCCGGCGATTATGACGGGGATGGAGTTCTTGACCTGGCCGTCTACTGTGAATCGGGCGAGTGGCCGGGCTATTGGTACGTGCTCAATTCGAGCGATTACTCCGTGTCGTCCATGCAGTTCGGCGCAGCGGGCTACGTGCCCGTGCCGGGCGATTACGATGGCGACGGCAAAACTGACATAGCGGTCTTCTGCGAATCCGGTGATATACCGGGCTACTGGTTCGTGTGGCAGAGCGCGAGCAGTAGTATGTTCTATGCGCCGTTCGGCACTTCGGGGTACGTGGCCGCGCAGGGGGACTATGATGGCGACGGCAAGACGGACATGGGTGTCTACAATCCCACGCTTGGGAACTGGTACGCCATGAGCCTTGATTACCGTCCGCTCGTGTGGCTGGAGTAGTTGCTTCTGTTGCCATTCGATGCGGAGATGTTACATGAAACGGGGACACGACACACAGCTTCTGAGCGACAATCTCGGACGTCTGTTTTGGGATATTGATTTATCCGAGGTGAGTTTGAACAATTATCCCGAATGGGTGGTGGAGCGAGTTCTGGAATTCGGCAATTTTGACGACGTTCAGTTGCTGGTCCGGTATTTCGGGAAAGCCGCCTTTCTCGATCTTGTTAGCGGAGCGCGTTTTGCATCGCGCAGGACAATGAGTTTCTGGGAAGCTGTTCTCGAACAAGAAGGTTGCGCATGCACGAGGAAATTCTCCCGCGAAATTGTCTGGACTTGTTGAAGGAATTGGAGTCCTTCGACACAAATCTTTGGCTGCGCTGGACATTGGCCGGCGGCACTGGGCTGGCCTTGCGTTATGGGCATCGCTTCTCCGATGATCTTGATTTCTTCAGGCCGGATGTCGTTTCTCTGGACGAGTTGCTCCCTCGTCTTGAAGCGCTCGGAGCATGTGAAGTTCTTCAGCATTACGAACATACGCTGACTCTGCTTCTGCGAGGGGTCAAGCTGTCTTTCTTTATTGTCTGCAATCCATGGATTATTGAGCCTTCGGCTTACAGGTGTTTCAGGCTGGCTGATGTTTTGGACATAGGTTTAATGAAGCTCGCTGCGGTCGCCGGTCGTGGCAGTCGGAAGGACTTCGTTGATCTTTTTTTCATCCTTCACGATAAATACACCCTCGGTGATTTGTTTTTATCCATGGATCAAAAATATCAACACAAGCAGGCCGATAAGTACCATTTGTTGCGCTCACTTACATGGTTTGAAGACGCCGAGAAGGAGCCCATGCCACGATTGTTCTCTCCCTTCGATTGGCCGGCATGTAAAGCATTTTTCATAAGAGAGGCGCGGCGGATTGTATTGCCGCGATAAGAATTAAATGAAAACAAGTGTGGTTGTAGTTTATGCCGATAAGAGCCCGATGAAGGGCGTGCGCAGACCCGGGCCCCACCAGCTCTACCGCAATCCGCGCGTGGCGGTGGAGGAGCGGGAGATGGGCGAGCTGAACCCGGATGAGATCCGCGTGAGAATGATCTACGCTGGCCTTTGCGGAACGGATGTCCACCTGACGGAAACGAACCCTGCCACCGGTTACGTGAGGTGTTCCGCCCCGGCAAGGATACCGCCTGAAGGCAGGGTGATAGGGCACGAGGGCGTTGCGCAGGTGCTTGCTTGTGGAACGCATGTACGCCATGTACGCGCTGGGTCCTACGTGACTTTCGAGTCAATCATTCATTGCGGGTACTGCGATGTCTGCCGCAGGGGGAATTTCAACCAGTGCCTGAGAGCACGCCTTCTTGGCTTGGAGAAGGACGGTCTTTTCGGCACCATCGTGGACGTTCCGTCCATTTTGACGCATAATGTAACTGCCATCGCGGACTTGGACGAGGGACTGCGTGCTGCCGCCTGCGTGGAGCCAGCCGGGGTGGCTTACGTTGCCTGTGAGAATACCGGCGTTTCAGGCGGCGACACGGTGGTCGTGTTCGGCGGCGGTCCGATAGGCTTGTTTGCGGCTATGCTCTGCGACAGGATTTTCGGCGCCGGATCGGTGCACCTTGTGGAGCCCGTTGAATTTCGCAGGGAATTCGCCCGTAAATGGATACCTCATGTGTATGATGTGGAAGAGTTCTTCGAAAATGCACCGAAGGTGGCCGATGTGGTGCTGGAAGCTTCGGGGTGCATGTCAAACGTCAGTCGGCTTTTTCGCCGCGTGAGCGCGAACGGGCGCGTTGCTCTGCTGGCGAGGGGAGGGGAGTCGTTGACTCTTGACGCCGTGGACCACATGATCACAAACGCAATTTCAATCATCGGTTCTCGAGGACATCTCGGCGGCGCGTTTGCGCGGATATTGAACCTTTACCAGAGCGGACGTTTCAATCCAGGCGACGTTGCCACGGAGGTTCTTGACGGTCCAGAGGCTTTGTGTGCCATGCTTACGACTCCCGAGATTATTCTCGGCCGCAATTGCAAGGTGCTGGTGAAGTTTGGAGATCCGTGAACGGTCAGCGGCGAGCGGTAAATTCTGCGATAATGCGAATTACACGGGATGAATAGGCGGGCTCGCAGTGCGCGCTGTACTTTGTTTCCGTCCGAGGCGGAGGTGTTACGGCGGAGACAGCCGTCTCCATTTTTCAGTCTTCCGCGGCGGGCAGCAGCGAGGCGGGATCCACCCCGGCGTTCCTGAGTTTCTCCGCTACGGCCTCGTTCGAGGGGTCAACCGAAAAGCTGAAGATCCACCACTGCTTGGCCTCGGCATTCTTGCCAAGCGCTTCGAGTATGTCGCCAAGGTGTTCGGCGATGGTCGGATCGCCTGGCATGAAGAAGAGAGCATTTTCAATCTGGTCGAGCGCGAGTTTGTAATCCCCCCTCATGTAATGGATCCAGCCCAGAGTGTCCATGAAGGCGCCGTTTTCCGGGTCCAGTTCCGTGGCATGTCCGACGTATTCGAGAGCGATGTCCAGGTTTTTTCCCTGTTCAGCCCACATGTACGCGAGGGAGTTGAGAGCCTCGGCATTGTTGGTGTCAAGCGCTATGGACCGGGTGAGCATCTCCTCGGCTTTTTGCAGGTCGCCGGTTCTCTCCAGCGCGGCCCCGTAGTGGAAGAAGAACTCGGCGTTGAGCGATATGCCCTTTCGGCGGAGCGCCAGCGCCTCCACCTGCGCGAATTCTCCCAGTGCCTCTGTAAACCGGCGCGTGTTGTGAAAAAGGAGGGCCAGGTAGTAATGTGACTCCGGATCGCCGGGCGAGGCTGCGACGGCCTCTCTTATGACTGCGATGGCGTCCTCCTCCCGATCCTGGCCCATCAGCAGCGAGGCGAGTCCGATGTAGAGGTCCGTGAGAGACGGATCCATTTCAATGCCCCGCCGATAATAGGCCGCGGCTTTGTCGTTCATGCCAGCCTGCTGAGCGGCCATTCCAAAATCAAGAAACTGTCCCGCGTTGATGATGGAGCTGTCGCTGGACTGGACAATGCCGATGAGGCTGTCAAAAGCGTTTATAGCCTCGGCGTTTTTGCCGGCCATGAGGTGTGCGCGGGAGAGAAGATTGAGGAGATCGGCATTGCCGGGCAGCTTGTCAAGGCCCTTAAGCAGCGCCGCGGATGCCTTTGCGGGATCGGTGTCGAGATAGAGGCGGGCGAGCTGGAGATAGGGCAGCGGGTTCTTGCCCGAGATGCCGGCGGCGAAGTTGTAATACTTCGCCGCGTTCTCCTTGTCATCCATGGCCTCGTAGAGTTCGCCCAGGTAGCAGTAGACTTCGGCGTTATCCGGCTCGCCCTTTACGACCTTTTCCAGCGATGCTATTGCCTTGTCCTTGTCGTCGAGCGCCATGTGGCAGAGAGCCAGCTTCTTGTGGACCTGCATATCGTCCGGGATGTATATCGAAAGGCGCTCCAGTGTTTCTGCCGCCTTCTGCAGGTCTCTTTTCATGATGTACAGGTCGCCCAGCCTGTGCAAGTAATCGGACGTGAGGTTGTCAAACGGCTGTTGAGCAGCCTCGTTGTAGTAGAAGATGGCCTGGTCAAGTTGCGACCCGGCTTCTTCAGGACTGGCGGAATTAATGGCGTGGGTATGCAGGTCGCCGAGGTGCCTGAGAATTGGGAGAATGTTGTCAACCTTGCCGATGGCCTCTTCGAGAACTGCGAGTTCGCGCACCTTGTCGCTGCGCTCGGCGTATATGGATGAGAGTCTGAAATAGGCAGCGCTGTCGCGCGGGTCAAGCTCGATCGCCTCCATGGCAGTGCGCTCGGCGTCATCGAAACGCCCAATCATCTGATAGAGGTGGGAGAGGTAGAGCCGAGCTTTGGCCGATGCCGGATTTTCAAGACAACACTGCTCCATCACCTCCGTAGCCTTGTCCATCTGACCGCGCTTCATGTGATAGGAGGCCATGCCGAGGTGGGCGGAAAGGCTCTCCGGCTCAAGCGCGGCGGCGGCGACATAGTGCTCCAGCGCCTCGTCATCCGACATACCGTCAAGAATGAGACCAATGCTGAAATTCGCCAGTGCTTCGGCGAGCGCGCCCTGATCGTGCGCGGTCAACAGGTCATCGTCCTGCCCCGAGTTGTCGGGACCCGTTCGGACAATTGTCTGGCAACCGGCGCAGAGCAATGCGACGATGTAGAAAACATTAAGAAGAATTACAGATCCGTGCCGCATGGCCGCACATCATGGGCCATCACTTATTGATGTTTTTGTGACGATCCGCTTTCAAACGCTTGCTGCGTTTGTGCTTGGACATCTTCTTGTTGCGCCATTTCTTTACTGAGCCCATCTATCTCCTTTCATTAAGAAACATATACCATGTCTGCTCGCTATGCAATAACCTTGTTCAGGGGTATCTCGATTATTCCCTCCGCCCCGGCAGTCTTCAGGCGGGGTATGATCTCCCTCACGATGCTTGCCTGCACCACCGTTTCGATAGCAACCCAGCCGGTCGTGCTCAGCGGGTTGATCGTGGGCGCGTGAAGGGCCGGTAGAAGTCTGGAAATGGCCTTGACCTTGCGCGCCGGTGCATTCATCTTTAGAAGGACGGCGGTTTCCGCCGTCAGCGCGCCTTTGATGAGCATGGCGAACTGTTCGATTTTGCCTCGTTTCCACTTGTTCTTCCACGCCGCCTTGCACGCGATCAGCCTCGTGGTAGACTCAAGAACGGTGGCGACAATTCGCAAGTTATTTGCTTGCAGCGACGATCCTGTCTCGGTCAGCTCAACGATGGCATCGGCCAGTTCGGGCGCCTTGACCTCGGTCGCGCCCCACGAGAACTCGACCTCTGCGCTGATGCCGTGCTTGTCGAGAAAGCGCTGAGTCAGCCCCACGGCTTCAGTTGCTATTCGCTTGCCCTTCAGATCGCTTATGACCGTAATGGGAGAATTATTCGGAACGGCAACAACCCATTTAACCGGGCGCATGCCCTGCTTGGCATAGATGAGCTCGGCCACCTCGACTACATCAGACCCGTTTTCGACGATCCAGTCGTGCCCGGTGATGCCGGCGTCCAGGAACGAATGCTCCACGTAGCGGCTGATTTCCTGGGCGCGGATGAGGCGCACGTCAATCTCCGGATCGTTAATCGCCGGAACGTAGGAGCGCGAGCCGGCTGTCACGGTGAAGCCCGCCTTCTTCATGAGCTGGAATGTAGACTCCTGGAGGCTGCCTTTTGGAAGACCAAGCACGAGTTTTTTCATAGATAATCCTGTCTGTGTTCCATAAAACTGCCGGAATTATAGCTGTCCGCGCTTCCGTGTCCATAACGAAATTACCGGCTGAGCCATTTTTTCAGGAGCTTTTCGCCTTCCTGGACTCCTTTTTCGATCAGATCTCCACCCTCGCCGGCCGCTTTCTCCTTGAGCTTCTCGATGCCGGTGGTGGCGGCCGTGCGCGCGGCCTCTGTCAGGAATCGGCTCTTGTCGAATTCCGGCTTCTTAACTGTGCCGGTAATGGGCAGGATGATGCTCTGGCCCTGGAGATATCTGTAGGCGCTTTCGCCCACCATCTCGGGTGTGAAGGGCAATCGCGCCACGTAGTCCAGCGTTCCGTCGAGGCCGGCTGACCCCGAGATGATTATATCGAAGCCGCCGGCCTTGAGCGTAAGCGGCTCGGTGTATATTCTTCCGTTGCGGTGCGTGGAGCGGACATCCTGGTCTGGCGCAGTCAGTGTCTCCCCCTGGAGGTTCACGAGCGACAGTATGTCGAAAAGCAAGCCTGCCGATGCGAACGACACGTTCCTGAATGAGGTGATGCAGTCGAACTCAACAAGCGACGGATCCGGCTTGCCAAAAGGGAACCGGAACTTGTTCATCTGCGCGCTCACAGAACCAGTTGAGACGGCGCATCCCCTTAGCAGCGGGCTTATAAACGCGAGCATTTCGTTCACCATTTCGTCGGTGATTTGCACTCCCTGCAACACGCGGGTGTTGTCCGGGATTTCAGCCAGGAGCGGGTCCGCGGCCACATTCACGCGCAACGGGAGAAGAAGCGTGCCCTCGTTCACTGCCGTTTGGACATCAAGCTCGGCCCGTGCGTCGTGCAGACGGAACGGCAGCTTGATGCCGCTGAGCCGCATTCCCATCAGGTTGGCTGATTCCAGGGCCAGCAGGAAATCGACGCTGGTGTTCGCCAGCCTCTCGTCACGCGATCCGCCGCGTGGCGTTGAAAGACGCCCGGTGACGCGAAGGCTCTTATCGAGCGAAAGCTTGGTTTCGTGGCGGAAGGCGAAAGGGGCTAATTTGATGTCAAGGTCGTTTATGTTCAAAATATTGTCCGCCAGCGAGCACGACATTGAAGCCGCGATGTCGCCGGAGAGATCGAGATCCTCATGCGGGCCGCCCAGTGCGATTGTGAGCGGGAGAAGTCGGGCGAAGCTCGATTGCATCTTGATCGCGGCGGTCTCGATCGAGAGTCCGGCATCCTGATTGTTCCTGATGCCGCTGCCACGGAGGGTGAAGGTTCCGATGTCCGAATAGAGATCAGCAGAGAGATCCGGCATTCCGCGCAACTTGTTCTCCCCATCAATTTCAGCATCTGCTTTCAATTCCAGCCGGGCGGAATTCGCAAATATGGGAGCGGGGGTCATCCCTGTAAAAGTTGAATTCGAGAGCGATCCGCGCAGGGAAATCGCCGCAGTTCCGGCGTCGTGGAGAGTGATTCCCGTTTCGATCGTCAGCATTCCTGTCGCGGACCTGCCTCCGGCTTCCACGAACTTGGCGGCCTCGCGGGAGATTTCGGCAAGATCAGCCGTGGCGGACAGTTTTGCCGAGTTCATATTCGCAGCGCCGCGGAGCGATAGAGCGCTGGAAGTTAGTTCGAAAGCTTCGATGTTGAACATCTGCTCCCCCACGCTCCCTTTCAAGGACAGCGACACCGGGTGGGGGAATGCGACTTCGCGCCCCCCCCGCAGCGCCGCCAGTTCGTTGGCGGAGAGCATGACGTCGAAAACGATCATGCCGTTCGAGGAAGCCAGCACGGCGGCGAGATCAAGCGATCCCTTTGCGATGGAGAAGTCCTTGTCCATCTTCAGGGTTGCAGGCAGTAATTTTGCCGCCTCGGCGGCGTGTAGTTGGCCTGTTGCAGAGATATCGAGATCGGGAATGGCTCCGCCGGCTGGCGTCAGGCGGGTTGATCCGCTGATGTGCGCCTCGACCAGTTCGGACGACAGAGAGCATTGCGCGATTTCCAGCGCGCTTCCGCTCTGCTTGACATCGAACTCCAGCGCGACCTGTTTTAAGAACGGAGTGTCGGTTCCAAGAATTCCGCCTGCTGCGGCGAGGTCGGAAAATTGGATTGTGCCGCTGGCCTTGAGCGAGGATGTGCCTTGGATAAGAACGCTTACGCGTCCGCCAACGACTCCCTTCACGAGCGGCATATCCGGCGGAAGCTGCGCCAACGCGATGAAAGGCTCAATTTCAAGCGCTCGCAGCTCGGCGTTCAGATTCAGCGTGGCGGCTTCGAGGAGGTTCGTCCTGCCTGCCATCGAAATTACTGCTTCTCCGTCAAGAGTGAGCTTCTCGTTCTCATTGGTGAGGCGCAGCGCGGCGAACGGCGCTTCAGGGAGCATCACGGCGAGCACGCGGAGCGTTCCGCGCAAGTCGGTGCCGGCCTCGAAGCGGAGTGCGGCAGCGGACATCGTGTTGGAGTCGGTCAAAGTTGCGGAGCCGGAAGCCGAGGCGCTGAGGGACTCAGAATCCAATACCAGCTTCGAAAGCGTCAGGTTGGTCCCGCGTCTTGATGCTGTCAGTTCCAACTCAATGGAATCGAGACCGGTGATCGCCGCCTTGTCGCCCGTCGGCGATGCAGGCCAGATCGCGAAGGCCCCGTCGGCATCCAGTGAGTTGACCCCGTCCATGTTTGCGTTCAGCACGCCGCTGAGCAGCATGGCAATGTCCGGCAGGCCGTCCTTTCCTTTCGAGATTATGCGGGTCGTGGCCGCGGCGTTCCAATCGGTTATCTTGAGAGCCAGGCTGCACTTGATCGAGTCGGGATCGAATATCCCGCCTGGGAGCAGATGTACGTTGCCTGTAAGGTCAATCAATCCGCCGGCTAGCGCTGAGCGCGCCGAGGCGGTTATTGAAAAGGGCGCAGCGAGCGATTCAACCTTTGACAGGGCGTTGAGATCGCTCACGAGGATCTCGACGCCCTTTCTGATGCGGCCCCTGAATATGTTAACCCCGCCCTTGAGCGGCGCGTCAATCGGCTGGCCGGGCTTCGCGGTTTTGAAGGCATACGCGGCCTGAGCCATGTCAGGGATCGTGAAACTCAGGGTGATGCCGTCGGCTTCCAACGAGAGGTCGGATGCGCCCGGAGTGAAGCGGATCCCGTCGAAACTGATGCCCCTGTTCCACGAGAAGAACCAGGATTCGACGCGCGCCTCGCCGTCAATGCGACTATTGATCGCAGCCAGTGCCGCGTGCCTGGCGATATCGGTTGACAGTATGCGTGGGGCAAAATAGACAAGAGCCGCCATCGCGGCCAGGAACAGGAGCAGGAAAACAGGCCAGCGCGCGCGCCGCCGGAGTGCAAAGACCGCTGTTTCCTCCCTGACATCCTTTTTGGTTTCCTTTTGTTTCATGAGCACGCTTTCCGATGCACCTTTTCAGCAACGCCGTGTCCGAGCTATCGGCGCGGTTCAGAACGCAAAGCGTACCTGTGCGCCGATAGTAATCGTGTCGGTGTCCAGATTCTGCCATGCATCGTCATCGAATTCGGTGAAGTAGTAGTTGGCATTGATGTCCAGTCGCAGGCTGGGAAGGAGTTCGAGATCCAGCCCGGCGCGCGCGATGAAGAACGGGTCCGCGAAAGTCTTGTCGAGATCGCTTGCGCAGGCGGTGCCTATGCCGATCGCAGCATATATCATCGTCGAAAGACCTATGAATGCCTGTGGAGAAACCGTCACTTCCTTCGATCCGTAGTAACCGTTGGGGAAGATTTCGGCGCCGAGTTCGAGCTTCAGGAGCGAAAATGCATACTGATAGCTCACGAGCCATGAGAGTCCGTCGCTGTCAAAACTTTTATCATCCTTGATCTGGTCAATGGTGCGCCAGTAGTGGACGCCGCCGCCTATGCGATGGCTGCCCTGTTCTTCCTGGGCCAGAGCCGTTCCAGTCATAATAGCGAGTGATATCAACCCTGCCAGCAGCCGCGCCGAAATTGTCTTCGATCCCATTCACGTTCCTCCTGTTTAGTTGTTTGAGGTAAGGGTAACCTCATATCTCTATCATCAACGCGTATAATACTTCTCAACGCCTATCCAACGCAAGACTTTTAACCACGGATTACACGGATAGGGAAGACATTGCTTTAGCTCCTTAAACTTCGATTGTTTGAGTAAATGAGTCAAACAAAATCCGACTGAGTATTGCAAGCTATACGTGTTGCGGGTGTTCAGTGTTCGGTGT
>CAYWJE010000030.1:0-20231 GCA_964458525.1 uncultured Verrucomicrobiota bacterium | reverse complement strand
GCAAAAAAACTCTTTTCCGAAAGGCAACCGAGCGAAGCGAAGGTTATCCTTGAAGGAGCTAAAGCACTTTGAAGCCTGGTTCGTGACCGGCAGCCAGAACCTGTATGGAGAAGAAACGCTGAAAAGGGTCAACGAAGACTCGAAGAAGATCGCCGAGGCCTTGAACCAATCCGAAAAAATACCTGTCACCGTGGTTTTTTATCCAGTGTTGAAAACGCCGGAGGAAATCCATGACCTCTGCCTGGCGGCGAATTCCGCCGGGAACTGCATCGGGCTCATAACCTGGATGCACACGTTTTCGCCCGCCAAGATGTGGATAGGCGGATTGAACGCGCTGCGCAAGCCGTTTGTACATATGCATACCCAGTTCAACCGCGATATTCCATGGAGCACAATTGACATGGATTTCATGAACCTGAACCAATCGGCGCACGGCGGACGCGAATTCGGCTTCATCGGCGCCCGGATGCGGCGGGAACGCAAAATAGTCGTCGGGCATTGGCAGGATCCGGACGTCCAGGCGAAACTCGGGGTATGGATGCGCGCTGCCTGTGCCCGGCTCGATGCGCATGGATTGAAGATAGCACGGTTCGGCGACAACATGCGGGAGGTGGCTGTGACGGAAGGGGATAAGGTCGAGGCCCAGATCAGGCTCGGATATTCCGTCAACGGTTATGGCCTCGGCGACCTCGAGCCGGATGTTGCAGCCGCGTCGGACGCCGAAATAGATGATCTCATCGGCTTGTACCGTGAGAAATATGTTTCAACTGATTCCACTGGCGCCGACCTCCGGCGCAACGATTCACTGCGCGTAGCGGCGCGCATCGAACTCGGAATGCGGCGTTTTCTTGAGCGGGGAAACTTCAAGGCGTTCACAACCACGTTTGAAGACCTGCACGGGCTTGGCCAGTTGCCCGGGCTGGCGGTGCAGCGGCTGATGGCCGATGGATACGGGTTTGGCGCGGAGGGAGACTGGAAAACAGCGGCGCTGGTTCGGGCGATGAAAGTTATGGCTACGGGGCTCAAGGGCGGCACGTCCTTCATGGAAGATTACACTTACCACTTGGAGCCCGGTAACATGAAGGTGCTCGGCGCTCACATGCTGGAGGTGTGTGCCTCGATAGCGGAGGGGAATCCAAGACTGGAAGTTCACCCGTTGGGGATCGGTGGTAAGGCCGATCCCGTGCGACTGGTTTTCAATGTTCAGGCCGGCGAGGGTCTGAACGCTTCGCTCGTAGATATGGGCAATCGTTTCCGGCTCATTTCCAATACCGTCGAGGTTGTTCCGCCTGACGCGGATTTGCCGAAGCTGCCTGTGGCCCGCGCGGTCTGGATCCCAAAGCCCGACCTAAAAACCGCCGCCGCCGCGTGGATACTGGCAGGCGGAGCCCACCATACAGGTTTCAGCATGGCCTTGAGCGCGGAGCATATTGAGGATTTTGCCGAGATGTCGGGAATCGAGTATGTGGCGATAGACGACAAGACCGACTTTGGCGAGTTTAAAAAAGAGCTGCGGTGGAACGAGATGTACTATCTTCTGGCCAAGGGGTTATGATCCGGAGCGCGCGGTGCAAGGCCATGTTGCGTCATAACCTGATTGAAGAATAACCTTTTCGCAATTATCAATGAACACATGGGATATGTCGGATCTTTCCGCGCCTCCGAAAGTCCATGATGCAGGACCTTCCGGCGCCGCGAATGTTCACGCCGTCTTTTACGAAGGCCTGCCCTGGCGGGACAGGCCGACACGCGTTTTTGCCTATTATGGCATCCCAGAAACGGCGTCAGGCGGCAAGCTTCCCGGAATGGTTCTGGTCCACGGCGGCGGTGGATCGGCATTTATTCCGTGGGTCCAGCTATGGATGAGCCGCGGATACGCGGCTATAGCCATGGATACCTGCGGTTGCGTGAGTAGCGGGAATTATAGCAATCATCCGCGCCATCCGGATGGAGGACCGCCAGGGTGGGGCGGATTTGATCAGGTGGACGAACGACCCGACCAGCAGTGGAGCCACCACGCGGTGGCTGATGTGATTCTCGGGCATTCTCTATTGCGTTCTTTGCCCGGAGTGGATTCGGCGCGGATCGGATTGACCGGAATATCCTGGGGCGGCTACCTGACCTGCATAGCCGCCGGCATCGACAGTCGTTTTCGATTTGCCGCCCCGGTTTACGGATGCGGTTTTCTGGGCGACAATTCGGTTTGGCTGGACACATTTCAAAAGATGGGCCCCAGCCGCGCCCGCCAATGGCTCGATCTTTGGGACCCTTCAATGTATCTTCCACGAGCGCGCATGCCGATGCTCTGGGCCTCGGGCACAAATGATTTTGCCTATCCGATGGATTCATGGCAGAAATCCTACAGGCTGCCTCCTGCCGGGCGAACTCTGTGCCTTCGAATTCGGATGCCGCACGGACATGGCGGACCCGGTGAGAATCCGCCAGAGATACATGCCCTGGCCGAATCCATGTTCCGATCAGGTATTTTGCTGCCGCGCGTTATCGAGTCTGCCCGCGCCGGCCGTATGCTGCATATCTCCTTCGCGTCCGAATCGAGGATTGCAGTCGCGGAATTGAACTTTACAACCGACCTCGGGCCATGGCAAAAGCGGGAATGGATTATGGAACCCGCCGGTCTTGACGCCGGCAAAGGGATCGTTGAAGCCGTGCTGCCGGCCTCTGCGACCGTGGGTTATATCAATCTGGCGGATGATCGGGGATGCGTGGTCAGCAGCGCGCATGAAACACTGAAATCAGAAAGACTAACTTAACAGGATGGACAGGATGAAAAGCTTGAAGGTTAACATGAAAAAAACCAGCACAGTTTACCTGGAACCGAGCGGTGACGATCAAAACGGAAGCGGCACGCGGACAAGTCCCGTGGCTTCCCTCCAACGGGCCATAGTGCTTTCGCGCAAGGTCGCCGCCGGCGCGTGCCGCCGCATTGATGCCGGCGACGGGATATATTTCAATACATCGGCAACGCTCGAAAGCATTGATTCCGGGCTGGAGCTGATAGCGCGGCGCGGCGCGAAACCGGTTTTCTACGGCGGCGAGCGCGTGACAGACTGGCGGCCGGAAGGCGGCGGATCCCCTTTCTGGGTTGCAGAAGCGCCAGGCGCGCAGGACATACGCGCGCTTGTGGTCAACGGACGGTTTGCCCCCCGCGCCCGCTTTCCTGAGAGTGGTTCGATCCAGCACGCCAGCGAGTTCGCCGTCAACTGGATGAGCTCGACCAAGGGCGGCTGGGAGCGGAAGCCCACGGAAGAGGAACTGACCACTTTGAAGCTCGTTCCGGGCAGCCTGCCGGAAAACCTGTCGGAGCGGAACGCCGAGCTCACTATCTATCACAGCTGGGATGAAAGCCTGGTCGGTATCAAGCAATGGGACCGGAAATCCGGCATAATCACCTTCTCTACGCCCGCCGGCCATCCGCCCGGGGCATTCGGCGGCTGGAAAGAGCAGGCGCACATGTTCACGGTCTGGAACGTCCGCGAGGGCATGACTGTTCCAGGCCAATGGTACCTGGACCGCGAACGCGGGCTGCTGGTCTACTGGCCGCGCGAGATGGAGGATATTGAGTCCATTGATGTCATTGCCCCTGCCGTCACATCCGTGCTTCGGTTGGCGGGCGCGATGGACGCGCCGGTGCGCGATATCAACATCAAGGGTCTCACGTTTGGCATGACCGCCACCCCAATGATAGCAGGAGGGTTCGGCGCCTGCAAATTCGAGGGCGCCATAGAGGGCGATTTCGCGCACGGGCTGCGCCTTGAAGACGTGACTGTGCGATGGACAGGCGGACAGGGCATACGGGTGAATCGCAGCGACGGGGTCCGTTGCCGGAACTGCACGGTCCACGACGTCGGCGCGGGCGGGATGCATTTTTCCGGCGCCGGTGGCGTGGTAGCAAGCGCGCTGGTCCACCATGTCGGTTTGACCTACCCTAGCGCGCTGGCCCTGCGGGTGCATGGTGAGAACTGGCGCATACATCACAACACGATTCACCACAGTCCCTATTCGGCCGTCAACGCAGGCGGAAGAAATCTCCGCATCGAGCACAACAGGTTTCATCACGTCATGGAGGAGCTTGTGGACGGCGCCGCCATATACGTGTTCGCTGCGAAATCCTGCATTCTCCGGGGTAATTACACGCACGATGTTCGCGATGAACAGGTTCATGCCTACTATCTGGATGAACAGAGCGAGGGTTCTCTTGTGGAGGGAAACGTGTCGGTGGGCGTTCCATGGCCGATTCACAACCACATGGCGTGGAACTGCGTTGTGCGAGGCAACGTCTGTATCTCACAGGACGATATGAAGATCACCTTCGCCAATTGCGACAACTTCACCCTGACCGGCAACGTTTTTGCGTGCGGGGGAGAGCTTAAGATTAATTCCTCTTACACCGGCGTTTCCAGCCTGCGCCGCAACATTTTCCACAGCCGCTGCGGGCGCGTCAGCTGGGCATTCCATGACAGACTTCCTTCGCTGGAACGCAACTCCGGGTCCGTTCCGGCGCTGCCCCGTAACGCAGACTCGATTGTTGCCGACCCAGGCTGCAGCTGTGAGGGCGGCAAGGTGGCATTCGCCGAAGGAGGGCTTGCCGCGCGGTTGGGCCTGCGCGGACTGGACGTGAGCGGGGCCGGCTGCGGGCGGGAGTAGACTATCCTGCTATGTTCTTTTTTGAACGACGCTGGAGCCGGCCGTCCCGGCCGGTAGTCGTTTGATATCCGTCGCCATAATTATGAGACAGAGCACCCGGCGATGTTCTGCCGAATAAAGAAGTTGACGAAACCGCAGACTCCGGAAACAATGGATGGCCATGAAAGAATCGCAGTTTATCAACCGTGAGTTCAGCTGGATAGAGTTCAACCTCAGGGTTCTCTCCATGGCGAAGTCCGCGCGCGTCCCGTTGCTGGAGCGCCTGAAATTCCTGGCAATAACCGCCTCGAATCTCGACGAGTTCTTCATGGTGAGGATCGGCGCCCTGCAGATGTTGCAATCGCAGAAGGTGACGAAGAAGGACCCTTCCGGCCTTTTGCCCGCAGAGCAGCACGCAGATGCTGCGCGGCGAGTTCGCGAGATGACGGCCTTCCAGTATTCATGCTATGCCGGGGACCTCGAGCCGGCGCTCGCCGGGGCGGGCATAAAAAGAATCAGGCCGGAGGCACTCGACGAAAAGCAGCGCGGCCATGCGAAACGGGTATTCGAAAACGAGATATTTCCCCTTCTCACCCCCATTACTGTCGGCTCGGACGCCGAGCCCGCGCTGCTTATGAACAGGGTTCTGTACCTGGCCGTCCGCCTCAAGTCAGACGGGCAGGATGCCGGCAGGCCGCGCCTGGCTGCCATTGCCATCCCGCGCAACATGAACCGGTTCATCAGTCTTCCGTGCGAACAGGGCTTTGCTTTCATGCTGGTAGAAGATCTTGTGACGCTTTTAGCGCAGCGCCTGTTCGAGGGTGAAGCCATCATGGAGTGCATGCCTTTTCGCATAACGCGCAACGCTGACCTGTCGGTCCAGGAGGACCAAGCTGCCGACCTGATGGCTCAGATGGAGCAGGTGATCGTGGATAGGAAACGCAGCGAATGCGTCCGGCTCGAAATTGACGAACGCGCTTCGGCGACTCTGCTTGCGATGCTCCAGAAGTCGGCCAGGACCGGTGATCTCGACACTTACAGGTGCGCCGGGCCGCTCGATCTCTCCGCATTTATGGCCATCGCCAACATGTCCGGCAGGGACGAGCTCAGGTACGAGCCTTGGCCCTCGCAGCCAATGGCCGAACAGGAGCCGGGCGAGGGCATGTTCAGCTCGATCGCGCGCGGCGACATCCTGCTTTACCATCCCTACGACGCCTTTGACCCCGTTCTTCGCCTCGTCGAGGAGGCGGCCGACGATCCCGGCGTGACCGCTATCAAGCAGACGCTCTACCGCACAAGCGCGGACAGCCCCATGATTGCCGCGCTCATGCGCGCTGCCGGGCGCGGCAAATCCGTAACCGCGGTTGTGGAGCTGAAGGCGCGCTTTGACGAGGAACAGAACATAGAGTGGGCGCGGGCGCTGGAGGACGCCGGGGTGCAGGTTATCTATGGCGTCAAACGACTGAAGACGCACGCAAAAATCTGCATGATAATCAGGCGCGAGGCGCGGGGCCTGCGGCGCTACCTGCATTTTGGAACGGGCAACTACAACGAGAAGACAGCCCGGCTTTACTGCGACGTCAGCTTCATGACATGCAGTGAGGAGTTCGGATTCGACGCAGGCTCGTTTCTCAATGCCGTGACAGGCTATTCCCAGCCGCGAGCTTTTCACAAACTCTCGATGGCTCCGAGCGGGCGGAGGGAGAGGCTGCTGGGGCTGATAGAATCCGAAATTGAGCGCAGGCGCCAGGATCAGGAAGCGCTTATAATAGCGAAGCTCAACTCGCTCGCGGACCCCTCGCTGATTGACGCACTTTATGCCGCATCCCGCGCCGGGGTGACCGTTAAACTCAACGTTCGCGGCATTTGCTGCCTGAGGCCGGGGATCAAGGGCCTGAGCGAGAACATCAGTGTGATCAGCATCGTTGACCGCTACCTCGAGCACGCCCGCATTTTTCACTTCCACCAGGGCGGTGAGCCGCAGGTGTTTATATCGAGCGCCGACTGGATGCCGCGCAATCTCGACCGGCGCGTGGAACTGCTCGTGCCGGTGGAGGATGCCGCCTGCAGGAAGCGGCTCATCGCCATCCTCGAAACCTGCATGGAGGATACGGTCAACGCGTGGAAGCTACAGCCCGACGGCTCCTATGTTCCCGCCGTTCCGGCGGACGGAAAGCCCGGAATGCGCAGCCAGGAGACATTTTACAGGCGGGCCGCGGAAGAGACGGCTCTTTTCCAGCAGGCCCGCCGCACGATGCTGGAGCCGCATAAGCCGCCGGCCCGGGACGAACCAAAAGGAAAGAAATGATAATTGACATTCACACCCACATAACTCACATGCCCGGTCACGCTCCGTTCAAGGCACTGGGAATCAAGCCTTTCCCGGCAGCCGCGCTCGTGCGCGCGATGGATAAAGAGGGAATCGACAAGTCCGTGGTCCTGCCGCTGGCCAATCCCGAAAACCTTGACGGATTTCTCGTCACGGGCAATATCGAGACGCTCAGGGAATGCCGCAAGTTCCCGGACAGGCTCATCCCGTTCTATAATCTCGATCCGCGCGGAATGCTGTGCAGTCCCAAGGCCGACTTTTCAAAGGTGCTGCGCGTCTTCAAGGATATGGGTTGCCGCGGACTAGGAGAAATCTGCGCCAATATGCCCATCTCCCATCCACTCTATCGGAATCTTTTCTACCATGCGGGAAAAGAAGAGATGCCGCTCCTGTTCCACTTCACAGGCAAACGATACGGAACTTATGGCGCGAGGGACGATATCGGCCTGCCCGGTCTCGAAAAGATGCTCAAGGCTTTTCCGGATACGGTCTTCATAGGCCACGGCCCGGCGTTCTGGGCTGAAATCGCGCGCAAGGTTGACCCGGTATCAAGGGAGGGGTACCCGAAGGCACCGGTGCGGAAAAAAGGCAGACTCTGGACGCTGCTCGAAAAATATCCCAACCTCTACGGGGATATTTCGGCCGGCAGCGGACATAACGCGCTGACCCGGTCGCCGGAGATTGGGTTGAAATTTCTCGAGAAGTTTAATCGTCAGCTGTTTTTCGGAACAGACAGGTTTGGACCCGGCCTGCCGATTCCACCCATCATAACCTTGATGAAGGATGCCGTGAAGAGCAGAAAGATCACCAGGCGCGCATACGAGAATATCATGAGCGGGAATTATAAACGGGTTATTGGCTAGGAATATGAAGAAAACTGGAACATCACGTTCCGGGCGCACTGCCAGACGAATTAAGCCGACCCGGAAACCTGTGGCTCGAACCCCGGATTCGGCGCGAGTGGCGGCCAGGCAGTTGCTTCTGGTGCAGAACGGCATATTCATCGCTAACCTGGAGGGCGTGATCCTGGGAAAGAGTACCCTTCCTCTGCATGATTTCCGCGTGGCCCTCCGCCGGTTCCGCGCGCTGCTGCGCATTTTTAAAAAACCACTGGCCGGTACCTCGGCCCCCCGTCTTTACACTTCGTATACTGAACTATGCTCCGGGCTCGGACCCTTCCGCGACACCGACGTATGGATTGATTTTCTGGAGGCCGTCGCGCGCAAACCGCGAATTGACAGGCGCTCCCTTGGAGCCATATTGAGGGATGCACGGACAAAGCGCGAAACGGGCATGAAAGAATTGCGTGCCATCTTGGGCGGCCGGGAATGGCAGGCTGCGAGGCGCGGGACGATGCGGCTCCTTAACGTGGAGCTAGCGCGGCCCGAGCCCCGGGACTTGCGGGAAAACATACGGCCGTTCGCGGCGCGGCAGTTGAAGCGGCAACTTCGCCGGCTCGACTCAGCTTCCTATCCAGGGGACAGGGCCGCGCCGGAGGAAATCCACGAGCTCCGCAAGATATGCAGACGTGTGCGATACAGCGCGGAGTTCTTCGCCCCGGTCCTGGGCGAGCCGGTGTGGAAGCTGGCCCAGCGGCTGAAGAACATAACGACCAGCCTCGGCGCCCTGCACGACATGGATGCCTATGAAAAAAGGCTGGCGGGGAGGAGGAGCCGGGCTGCGGCAGCGCTGCGCAGGTTGCTCCGCGTTGAGCGGGCAAAATCGCGGGATCTGTTCAGGCGTAACTGGCGCGAGCTGCGCAGCGGGAAATTCCGGAAGCGCGTTCTGGCCTCCGTCGGGAAGACGAAGTGAGCCTGCGCGCGCATGGAAATCATGGACACAGCTTGAGCTTTTCTGCATCCACCAAATCCTGGGGCCGTCCTCTGGCTTCTTTTGCCTTGATGAGATCGGAACGCGAGATAAAGACTATCTTCAGACCATTCATCTCGAATGCTTCACGTTTTTCCCACGCCTCGTCAAATTCAATTCCGGGAATAGACATCATGACGTCAACTCGCAAAGGTGGTCTTCCCATCTGGTAGAAGTACCCCTTCCGGGAGAAATCTTTCGGGGAGAGATTCTTAAGGGGAGCGCCGAACTCTTTTAACGCCGCGTAGACACAGGCAGAATTCTCCGGGTCCGCGGCTATCCATAAGTCAAGGTCCTTGGTGAAACGCGGCTCCGAATATTTCATCACAGCGTATCCGCCCACCACCAGATATCGAACATCATGCTTTTCGAAAAGCTTCAATAGTTCTCTGAAATCTGGATTCGTCAGCATTTATCCCCCGGATAAGAAAGTAATCATTTAACAAGTCTGCCACTGCTTCGAAAATAGCGGTCGATCCCTTTGCCTGCCAGAAACGGATATCGAATGAGCGATCATCGTCGGTAATGCGCTTGTAATCTTCCTCGATCTTTATCATGATTAAATCCCGCCTAATGGCATCGTTCGTATTTCCTGTTCCATGCAGTATGATGCCCGTTGTTTTCCGGCGCGTCAATAGCCTGAATCCGTGATGAGGTCAGTATGCCGCAGATGCAAGGCGCAAAGGGTGATGCTGTATTAGCATACCGCAAGCCCTTTGCAACAAAGCAGATGCGGCATAATGGCCTCACCCGCAGGGCGCTCTTAATGGCAACAAAAGCTCATCATCTTTTTGGTGACACAAGAAAACGCTGGATGTTATTATATAGTTGATGATTTCATTGTTTTAAGAAAACCCCGTCACGGATTCAGGAATAGGCTTCAGAACACTTCCGGGACAAAGTTCTGGTCCGTTATCGGCGGCCGCTCGTAGCCGTGCTTCCTCTGCCTTGGCGGGAGTTTTATGGGCTTTGGCGTAAGATCTTTGAAGGGTATCCGGCTGAGGAGGTGGTGGATGCAGTTCAGCCTGGCGCGCCGCTTATTGTCGGCATTTACCACGTACCAGGGCGATGCGCGCGTATCGGTGTACTCGAACATCTCGTCCTTTGCCTTCGAATACTCCATCCACCTGGCGCGAGCTGTCAGGTCCATGGGGCTGAGCTTCCAGCGCTTCGTGGGATCGTTCATCCGGCTGATGAAGCGCTTCTCCTGCTCCTCGTCGCTCACGGAAAACCAGTACTTGACCAGGATGATCCCGGACCTCATCAGCATGTTCTCGAAAATCGGACATGAACGCAGGAACTCCGTGTATTCCTCCTCCGTGCAGAAGCCCATCACGCGCTCGACGCCCGCCCTGTTATACCAGCTTCGATCAAAAAGAGTCATCTCCCCGCCAGCGGGCAGATGCGCAACATAGCGCTGGAAGTACCATTGCGCCTTCTCGCGCTCTGTGGGCGTTGCCAGGGCAACGACCCGGCAGACGCGCGGGTTGAGGCACTCAGTTATGCGCTTTATCACCCCGCCCTTGCCCGCGGCATCGCGTCCCTCGAAAATCACGATGACCTTCAGGCCCTTCAACCTGATCCACTCCTGCAGCTTCACCAGCTCGACTTGAAGCTTCAAGAGCGCCTTCTCGTACTCCTTGCGGCCGATTTTCTTCCCGTTCCCGGCGCCGGGCGTCTCTTCCATGTCAACCTTCTTTTCCTTCTTTGTCATGTTTCTCCCTTCAGGATTGCATCCTAGCAGAGCGCCGAAGTGCAGACCTCTTGAAAGTCTGCCAATTATTATACAGCGCCCGGCCTGGCAAAGCAAGGCTCGATCAGTTTTGGAAATGTTTGTGAAATATTTCACTAATAGGGCTTGACAATAGCGGCGGCCGCGGATAGATTGCGCGCGTTTGAAGGATGGAAGGGGTGTGGAGAAAGCGAATGGCTGTCGAAGAGATAAGGCGCAGAATACCCGGCGTGGTGGTTTCGCGGTTGACTAAATACCTCACCTGCGCGCAGGGTTTCTGCAGGGAGGGCGCGGAGTGGGTTTCATCGCGCGAGATAGCCGACGCGCTGGGCATAACTGGCGCCACCGTGCGCAGGGATCTTGCGAGGCTTGACGTAGGAGGCGTGACGAACAGGGGTTATCGTACGGAGCGGCTGCATGCTGGGCTGGTCAGCTTTCTCGGCGCGGATGTCGGATGGACCGCCGTGGTCGTGGGCGCCGGCAACCTCGGCAAGGCCTTGGCTCTGCACGGCAACCTGTCGCGCCTCGGAATCAGAATTTGCGGGATTTTTGATACCGACGGGCGGAAGATAGGCAAGAAGGTCGGAAAATTGGTTGTCTGCCCGATGGTCGAAATGGCGCGGATGATTCACAATGAAGGCGTGGATATAGGCATAATAGCGGTGCCCGCATCTGCGGCGCAGACGGTGGCGGACATCATGGTGCTCGCGGGCATCCGGGGCATCTTCAACCTTTCGTTCATTCATATTGTGGTTCCGAAGCATATTAAGATGGTGGAGGGCCGTCTGGTGGCGGGCATGCTGGAGCTCGGCCACTCGATCAAGTGCCATTTGAGCAGGTGAATTTTTCGGAATAGTGGAGGTTCGAGCGATGTTGAGAACAAAATTATTCAAGGGCTTCGCCCTCATCGTTCTCATGTTCATGGTGTTGTCGGCGTTGTTCGGCTTCGTTACGATCAAGCGGCGGATAATGGACGAGGCCCAGAACAAGGTGCGCTTCGACCTGCTCAGCGCGTGGTCGGTCTTTAACGGACGCCTGGAGCAAATCGAAACAGTTGTCGCTCTCGTCGAGGGCAAGCGCGAAGTGCGGGACAGCTGCCGCGAGGGGGACTGGTCGAGTCCCGAGCTTCGCAGTCGGCTCGAGACCATCCGCAGGCGGTTCGGCCTGGATTTTCTAGGGGTCGTCGTAGCGGACGGCACTGTCGTGTTCCGCTCTACTCCTCCATTCAACACGGGCGACAGCAGGCTGCACGACCCGGCCATCGCCCGCGCGCTCGCCGGAGAGCGAGTCTCTGGCATCGTGCTCTGGTCCCAGCCTGGGCTCAAGCTCGAGGCCGACGGCCTTGCCGAGCAGGCGTTTCTCGAGCTGGAAGACACTCCGCATTCCAGGATGATTTCAAAAACTGTCGAGGACCGCGGCATGATGATGATTGCGGTCGCTCCGATCCAGGGCTTGGCCGGTGTAGAGGCAGTGGTCTACGGCGGCATCCTCTTGAACAGGAACCTGGCCATGGCCGACCGCATGAGCAGCATTATCTACGGCGACGAAAAATATAAGGGAACCCCGCTCGGCGCTACCACGATCTTTCTCGACGATATTCGCATTTCCACCACCGTGCTCAAGCGGAACGGGAACCGCGCGCTTGGAACGCGGGTTTCGAAGGAAGTGGCGAACCAGGTCCTGGATAACGCCAAGTCCTGGGTGGGCGAGGCTTTTGTTGTCAACAACCGCTATCTCACCGCCTACGATCCCATCAAGGATGTTGACGGCAAAACGGTAGGCATGCTGTACGTGGGCATTCTCCATCAGCCGTTCCTGGATTATGGACGCCGAACGATAATACAATACCTGCTTCTCTGCGTGTTTGCATTGCTTGTTTCGCTCGTTCTTGCGTTCTGGCTCGCGAACAAGCTCTCGCGCCCAATCCACAAGCTGGTGAGCGCCACGAGACACATGTCTAACGGCAATGGGATTATCAAGATCCCCATCGACTCAGCCTGCGATGAGGTTGGCGCGCTGATCCTGGCGTTCAACGACATGTCAGCCAAGCTCGTCGAGCGGGAGAACCGGCTGAAGGCTACCAACCGGAGCTACATGGAAACGCTTGGCTTCGTGTCCCACGAGCTGAAGAGCCCGATCAGCAGCGTTGTGAACTACCTGTACCTGATGCGCCAGCTCAAGCTCGGGCCGCTTACCGAGAAACAGGAGAAGGCGATGCTCATATGCGAGAAGAATGTGAACCGGATCGTGGAAATGATCCGGCACTACCTGAACCTCTCCCGCATTGAAAACCAGGAGCTCACGCCTTCCCTGTCCTGCGTGAGCGTGAAGGAGGATATACTGATGCCGCTTGCGGACTCCATGGAGGCGAGCATCCAGGCCGAGAACATGAGCATTCGCGACAATATTGACTACGATCTGAAGATCCGGGCCGACCTGAACATGACCAGGGAGGTGTTCGAGAACCTGATCAGCAACGCGGTCAAGTACGGGACGCGCGGCGGCACGATAACAGTGGCGGCCGGACAGGCCGACGGCTTCATCGAATTTTCGGTGCACAACGAAGGCTCGCCCATCCCGCCCGACATGCAGGATAAGATGTTCCAGAAGTTCTTCCGCGTGGAACAGGGCGACAAGAGACAGCGCGGCACCGGGCTCGGCCTTTTCATAACCAGGCACATTGTTGAGTCGCACGGCGGCACGATACGCCTGGAATCGAGCGAGGAGCAGGGAACAAAATTCTATTTCACCATGCCCGCATGGAGCGAGAATCCTGACGGACCAAACGGAGATAAAGGCAATACATGAAAAAAACAAAGAAGCAATGCTGTAATTGCAAGAAGGAGCCGTCCGAGGCTGAGCTGCTGAAACGGCTTGACAAAACCCTGAATGACTATGTCGGCAAAGAGGGTGCGCTGATCCCAGCGCTTCAAATAGCCCAGGGCATATTCGGATACCTCCCCGGTCCGGCGCTGAAGATGATCGCGGCCCGGCTCGACAAGCCGTTCAGCGAGGTGGCCGGGGTCGTGAGTTTCTACTCTTTCTTCTCGACCTCTCCGAAGGGTAAGTACGTTGTACGCGTCTGCCTCGGCACCGCCTGCTACGTCAGGGGCGGCAAGAGCGTGCTGGACGCTTTCAAGAAGGAACTCAATATTGACGTGGGCGAAACAACCGGGGACAGGTTGTTCTCGCTGGACGTGGGAAGATGTTTCGGGGCCTGCGGCCTGGCGCCGGTCGTCATGATCAATGACGACACGCACCGCAGGGTCAAGCCTTCCAAGGTGAACGAACTGCTTGCTGCCTATCGCGGCAAGGCCTGTGATGGAGAGAGTAAATGACAAAGCAAAAAGATATCCTCATAAAGAACTCTGATGATATTGCGAAGATCCATAAATCGGTCGCAGCCAGAATTGCCATGCGCGAGAGCCGTCCTTGCTGCACGGGATCGGGAATGGCCAAACCCTCGGGCGCGCCGGGAAAATTCGAGATAATGCTCTGCATGGGAACGAGTTGTATTTCGTCCGGCGCGGAGAAGATACGCGACGCGCTCAAGGCCGAGATCAAAAAGCGAAAGCTGGAGCGAAAGGTCAGCGTGGTGGAGACGGGCTGCAACGGGTTTTGCGCGGCCGGCCCCATCATGGTAATCTACCCGGGCGGTTACTTCTATAACAAGGTCGCGCCGGAGGACGCGCCTGCGATCATTTCCGAGCACGTGCTGGCCGGGCGCCCGATTCAGCGCCTCATGTTCGAAGACCCGGTGACGAAGAAGATAATACCGCATTACGACGATATCCCCTTCTTCGCAGGGCAGCAGCTGGACGTTCTTCGCAACAAGGGCAAGATCGCCGCCGAGAGCATCGAGGACTACATCGGGAGGGACGGCTACAGCGGACTCGTGAAGGCTCTCACCGGGATGACACCGGAGGGGATCATCGCCGAGATGAAGAAGTCCGGACTGCGCGGCCGGGGCGGCGCAGGCTTCCTGACGGGCCTGAAATGGGAGCTGTGCAGGAAGGCCGCCGGAGACCGCAAGTACATTCTGTGCAATGCCGATGAAGGCGACCCCGGCGCATTCATGGACAGGAGCCTCCTCGAATCCGACCCCCACGTTGTTATCGAGGGCATGATGATCGGAGCGCGGGCTATTGGGGCGGATACGGGTTACGTCTACTGCCGCGCGGAGTACCCGCTTGCGCTGCGGAGGCTAGAAAAGGCCATAAAGGACTGTAGACGCAGAGGCCTGCTAGGCAAGGGAATCCTGGGCACGGACTTCAACTTCGATATTCACGTAGCGCAGGGCTCGGGCGCGTTCGTCTGTGGCGAGGAAACCGCGCTTATGCGCTCGGTCGAGGGCAAGCGCGGCGAGCCGCGCCCCCGCCCGCCGTTCCCGGCCCAGAAGGGACTCTGGGACAAGCCGTCGGTGCTGAACAACGTCGAGACTTTCGGCAATGTTCCGCTGATAATAAGGAATGGGGCGGCGAAGTTCGCTTCCGTCGGCACAGCCAAGTCGCCCGGCACGAAGATTTTCGCGATCACCGGTAAGGTGAACAACGTGGGACTGATCGAGGTGCCCATCGGCACCAGCCTCGGAACGCTGATCTATGATATTGGCGGCGGCATTCCGAACGGGAAGCAGTTCAAGGCGGCCCAGATAGGCGGCCCTTCCGGGGGCTGCATTCCGCGCCAGCACCTCAATGTTCCAGTTGATTACGAGTCGCTCGCTGAGCTGGGCGCCATAATGGGCTCCGGCGGCTTGATCGTTATGGACGAGGAGACGTGCATGGTGGACATGGCCCGCTACTTCATGGATTTCGTGCAGGATGAGTCCTGCGGCAAATGCGTGCCGTGCCGCGTGGGAACGAAGCGGATGCTCGAGATTCTCGACCGCATTTGCAAGGGGCAGGGCGAGATGGCCGATCTGGACCGGCTCGAGACGCTGGGCAACCAGATCAAGGACACGGCGCTCTGCGGCCTGGGTCAGACCGCGCCGAACCCTGTTCTCTCAACGCTCCGCCATTTCAGGGACGAATACATCGCGCACATCAGGGATAAGCGCTGCCCCGCCGGAGTCTGCGCGGAGCTCGTGCGCGCGCCTTGCCAGAACGCCTGCCCGGCGGGCGTGGACGTGCCCGGTTTCGTCTCGATGGTGGGTGAGAAACGCTACGCAGACGCGCTCAGGCGCCATCGCGAGCGGAACCCGCTCGCGGCCGTGTGCGCCTACGTGTGCTTCCATCCCTGCGAGACGCGCTGCCGCCGGGCGACGATCGACTCGCCCGTTTCAATAAGGAACGTGAAAAGGTTCATGGTGGAGCGGGAGAAGCGGCCGGAGCTTCCCGAGGTGCGTCGCAACCCGGAGAACGCGAAGCGCAAGATCGCCGTCATTGGCGCGGGCCCGGCCGGCCTGTCGTGCGCGTACTTCCTCGCTCGGCTCGGCTACAAGCCGAAAGTTTTCGAGGCCGAACGAAAGGCCGGAGGCATGCTGGTCCAGGCCATACCGTCCTACCGCCTTCCCCGCGCGGCGCTTGAGCGAGAGATAAAAATGATCCGGGGGATAGGCGCTACGATAAAGACCGGCGCACGCCTCGGAAGGGATTTTACGCTCGATAGCCTGCGTAAACAAGGCTATGAAGCCGTATTTCTGGGCGTCGGCGCGCCGGAGGGCAGTAGGATCTGCATCCCGGGCGAGGGCGTTTCCGGTGTTGTGGACGGCATATCCTTCCTCCGGGAATTCAACTTGAAGGGCAGCGTTGCGGTCGGAAAGAAAGTTCTTGTGATCGGCGGCGGGAACGTGGCTGTTGACGTGGCGCGCACCGCTCTCAGGCTCGGCGCCGAATCAGTGATAATCGTCTACCGCAGAACGCGCGACCAGATGCCAGCGTATGCGGAGGAGGTGGATGAGGCGGAGAAGGAAGGCGTGAAATTCATGTTCCTGGCCGCTCCGGAGGAGGTAGTCTCATCGGGCGGACGCGTCTCCGGCCTGCTCTGCCAGAGGATGGAGCTTTGCGAGTTCGACCGCAGCGGCAGAAAGGGAACCAGGAAGATCGCCGGCGACACGTTCGTTCTCGATGCCGACCAGGTCATTTCCGCCATCGGCCAGACCCTCTGCAATGAGGATCTTGCGAAGACCGAAGGCCTGGTGCACGGAAAGTGGATCAAGGCCGACCCGCTGACAGGGCAGACCTCCGTCGAGTGGATATTCGCAGGGGGCGACGCGGCAACCGGCCCGGCCTCGGTGGTCGAAGCCATCGGCGCAGGCGAGCGCGCGGCGGCCGGAATAGACAGACTGCTCACAGGCGAAGACCATGCGTTCTGGCGGGCTGAAAAAGAGGTTGACAGCTTCTTTGATCCTGATGCCGACCCCGTTTCGTACGACCGCGCCGCGCTGCCGCTCCTGCCGGTCAATAAACGGGGGCGCAACTTTAAGGAAGTGGAACTGACTTTCACCCAGCAGACAGCCCTGCGGGAGGCAAAACGGTGCCTGCGTTGCGATTTCCGTGAATGCGAAGCTTAAGGAAAGGAAAAAATAGACATGCCGTCAATTACGATTGATTCAAAACCGATGGAAGCGCCGGAAGGTATGACCATCCTCGAGGCCGCCCGGAAGATGGGCATCAGGATACCCACCCTGTGTTATCTCGAAGGAGTTCAGGCCATTGGCGCATGCCGCGTGTGCGTGGTGGAAGTGGAGGGGGCCAGGACACTTGTCGCCTCGTGCGTAACGCCCATCACCGAGGGCATGCGTATCCACACGAACACGAAGCGCGTCCGAGACGCGCGCCGCACCGTGGTGGAGCTGATCCTCTCGGAGCACGACGGCGACTGCCAGACGTGCGACCGCAGCGAGGATTGCGAGCTGAGGCAGATCGCCTACGAGCTCGGCATCCACGAAGTTAGATATCCCGGCGAGAAGACCAGGGCCGGGAAGGACTCGAGCACTCCTGCTATCCTGCGCGATAATGGCAAGTGCATCAAGTGTCGGCGTTGTGTCGCGGTCTGCACTCAGGTGCAGAAGGTAGGAGCACTCTTCCCTCAGTTCCGTGGCTTCAAGAGCGTCATAGGGCCCGCTTTCAACAAGGAACTTGCCGACGTTCCATGCGTACAGTGCGGCCAGTGCGCGGCCGTCTGTCCGGTCGGGGCAATTGTGGAGCCGTCGCACATTGACCGCGTGTGGGCCGCGCTTGAAGACGAGTCGAAGACGGTGGTAGTTCAAACGGCACCCGCCGTTCGTGCCTCGCTCGGCGAGTGCTTCGGCATGACGCCCGGAACGAGGGTGACAGGCAGGATGGTGGCCGCCCTGCGCAGGCTCGGGTTCAACACGGTGTTTGACACCAACTTCTCGGCGGATCTCACCATCGTTGAGGAGGCAACGGAGCTGCTCGGCCGCCTCGAGTGCGCGGTGAAGAAAGGCGAAAAGGTGGCGCTGCCCCAGTTCACAAGCTGCTCGCCGGGCTGGATCAAGTACGTGGAGTATTTCTACCCCGAGTTCATCCCGAACCTCTCCACCTGCAAGTCGCCACAGCAGATGTTCGGCGCTGTAGCCAAGACATACTGGGCGGACAAGGTCGGGAAAAAGGCCAAAGATATGTTCGTTGTCTCGGTGATGCCATGCCATGCCAAGAAGTATGAATGCCAGCGGCCGGAGATGAACGACAGCGGCGTTCAGGACGTTGACGCTGTGCTCACCACTCGCGAGCTGGCCAGGATGATCAAGGAGGTAGGCATTGATTTTGCCTCCCTGCCCGATGAGCAGGCCGATCCCATACTGGGTGTCTCCTCGGGCGCCGCCGACATCTTTGCCAACACGGGCGGCGTGATGGAGGCTGCGCTGAGAATGGCCTGGGAAGTGATCACGGGGAATAAGCTCCCGTTTAAGAAGCTGCACGTCGAGCCGATCATCGGTCTGCAGGGCATCAAGGAATGGTCGGTTGTGATAACCGATACGGTTCCCGAGTGGGACTTTCTCAAAGGCGTGACCCTCAAGGTCGCCGTCGCCTCGGGCCTCGGCAATGCCAAGACGATACTGGACAAGATCAAGTCGGGGGAGGCGGAATATCATTTCGTCGAGGTGATGACCTGTCCCGGCGGCTGCATCGGCGGCGGCGGTCAGCCGCGAATCACGAGCGATGCGGTCAGGCAGGCAAGGATTGATGCGATCTACGCGGAGGACGAGGAAAAGCAGCTCCGCCAGTCGCACGATAATCCCAAGATCAAGCAGATCTACGGCGAGTTTCTCGAAATGCCGCTGGGCGAGAAATCGCACCACTTGCTTCATACGAAATACACAAAGCGGGAAAGAATTTGACCGAACGGAAAGGAGCATCTAAAATGGCGACGATTCTGGTAGTTGACGACGATGCCAGCTTGAGAGAGAGCATGGCGGATATTCTCACCGCCCACGGTTATTCGGTTATCCAGGCCGTGAACGGGGAGGAAGGTTACCTCAAGGCAAAGGAAGCCAGGCCCGATCTCATACTCCTCGATGTGATGATGTCGCATAACAGAGAGGGCTTCGACATCGTGAAACGCCTGAAGGGCGATGAAGATACCCGCCATATGCCCGTGATAATCATCACCGGTATACGAAAGGCCATGCGCCTGCCGTTCGGATATGAGCCGGATGAAGATTGGCTGCCCGTGAAGGCCGTGCTCGAAAAACCCGTTCATCCGGAGCAGCTTCTGAAACATGTGAACGAGGCGCTCGCCTGAGCCGATTCATGAAGAAACGGAAAATACTGATCATTGATGATGACGATGCCTTCGCGGAATCCAACAAGGATCTGCTCGAGGCATATGACTTCGAGGTGTTTTCTGCCTCCAACGGCTCCGACGGCATTCGGAAGGCCAGGGAAATCCACCCGGACCTGATGATCCTCGATGTCATGATGAGAACCGACACGGAGGGCTTCGATGTCGCCCGACGCGTTAGGGAAATCCCGGAGCTCAAGGACATGCCCATTCTCATGGTCACCGGGGTGATGGAGGCGATGGGCGTTCCAGGGTCGCTCGCTGCCGATAAGGACTGGCTGCCGGTTGACCACATCCTTGAAAAGCCGATAGATCCACCCATGCTCGTCAATGAGGTCAAGCGCCTGTTGAAGAAGTAACCGGACCCCCGCTTATCAATTCGCGGGGGGCGGCCTGGAGCTCGATGACCACGTGGTTCCAGATGTTATGGCCCCACCCTGGGAAATGACTTGTCCAGCCGGACGAGCATGAAATGCAGCCTGTCCCCGGCACGCGGCGGAAAACGAGAAGCCGAGCGCCACGCCCCTGTACAGGACCGCGCGCATCCGGCCCGATAGTGAGTTTGAAACCATCGTTTCAGCTCTTTTCTTATACCTGAATCCGTGATGAGGTCATTATGCCGCAGATGTCCCGACTCTCGAAGGTCGGGACAGATGCGGAATAATGGTCTCACCCGCAGGGCGGTGTTGATAACAATAAATGCTCGTCATCTCTTTGGTGATATGAGAAAATCTCAGATGATGTCATATAGTTGATGATTGCACTGTTTTGATAAAACCCCGTCATGGATTCAGGCCTGCCATCAGGGGCGAACGCGTCGCCGAGGTCCCGGCCATTCTTGAATCCAGCATCCATGAGCACGATCTGAAGGCCGTCAGAACCCCGGCCCGGAAGATTATCATGAAGGATGGC
>CAYWJE010000029.1:0-20431 GCA_964458525.1 uncultured Verrucomicrobiota bacterium | reverse complement strand
ACGCTCGCGGAGCGCATCCGCAAACAGCCGGGCTTGCCCGGCACACAACCAAGCCTAGGAGGTTACGGCTCGGAGCTCGCCGAACCTCACGGCGCACGTTCAGATATTGATTTCTCGGCAAATGATTGATATGTTTAGCATAAATCTATTGGAGAAAAAATATGCCAACCGCTATGACAAGAGAACAAGCTCATAAACTTGTCGACAAAATGCCTGAAAATTCTTCGTGGGATGATCTCATGCACGAAATATATGTTCGTAAAGTAATCGAACAAGGGCTCACCGATAGTAAGACTGGCCGCACCGTAGATGTTCGGGATGTCCGGAGAAAATACGGCCTGCCCGAATGAAAGTGCACTGGACAGATACGGCAAAGGATCATCTTGATGCGATTCACGCATACATTGTTCAAGATTCCCTAGAATATGCAAAACGCATGGCAGATCGGCTTACCCGTCGCTCACAGCAGATTGCGGACTTCCCACTCTCCGGTCGTAGAGTCCCTGAATACGAGATTGACCAGATTAGGGAAGTGATCGAGGGTCCGTATCGTATTATTTACTACATCAAGCCTGCCCAGATTGATGTCCTTGCAGTTTTGAATGGAGCGCAGGATATGCTCCGATGAGAGAAAGAACAGGCTGAACATCTGCCGACGTCTCGTTCTTCGCTTTCCTTACAGCCTCTTGTACCGTGTGGACACAGAAGAAGCGATTGTCTTGGCCGTTGCACACCAACAGAGACATCCGAGTTACTGGATCGGGAGGATATGATCTACGAACCAGCGGGTGCAGGCTTTCGCGCTACGCGCTCAGCCTGCCCCGTCCTTAGGAATCAGCACGTGCGGGCAGCGTTACCGTTCCGCAAAGAACCTTGACGAAATGATCATGGCGATCATCCAGCAGGGATATGTAATCACTTGACTGCTCAACCCCGTCAACACGGATTCGTACGTTGTTCACCGGCCCCGCTTGTTGATCCAGGCGCACTTCAATGTGGTAGAATGTTTCCCGGTAGCGGTAGTGGATCTGGTAAGCAGACCAACCCCCGGCGGACAGACGCGGTTTTATCCGCAGATGATCTCCCTGCCTTTCGAAACCCAGAAGGGTCTCCACGGCAAGACGATACATCCACCCCGCCGCCCCGGTATACCACGTCCATCCGCCGCGACCAATATGCTGTGAAGCGCTATAGACGTCGGCTGCCATAACATAGGGTTCCACTTTGTAGCGCTTTATCCTGGCAGGCGAGTCGCCGTGAAGAATGGGGTTGAGCATCGTGAAGAGTTCCCAGGCGCGCTTGTGTTCGCCAAGCATGGCGAGAGCCATTGCCGACCAGACAGCTCCATGCGTATACTGTCCCCCGTTTTCGCGCATACCGGGCGGGTATCCCTTGATATAGCCGGGCTCCATGTCAGTTTGATCGAAAGGCGGCGAGAACAGCAGCACCATGCGGTCTTCGCGCCGCACCAGGTGCTCAACCACGCTCTGCATCGCGCGGCGCGCGCGCTCAGGCTGCGCCGCCTCGCTCAACACCGCCCAGCTTTGCGACAGGGAATCAATCCGGCACTCGTCGTTTTGAGCGGAACCGAGAGGGGTCCCGTCATCGAAGTAGGCGCGACGGTACCAGGCTCCGTCCCACCCCGCATCTTCCGTGCGTGCGCGCAGGCCTTCCGCCTCTTCCCGGCAGAAGTCCGCGAAGGAAACATCGCCCCTGAAACCTGCCACCTCGCCGAACCGCTTGAGAGCATTGAACAGGAACCAGGCCAGCCACACACTCTCGCCCTTGCCTTCATGGCCAACCATGTTCATTCCATCGTTCCAATCGCCGCAGCCCATGAGCGGAAGGCCATGCGCTCCGAAGCGCAGGCCGTGACGCAGGGCCCTCACGCAGTGCTCATAAAGACTGCCTTGCTCCGAAGTGTGCATCTGCATTTCATAATAAGCCTCCTCGCCGGGATCGACCGGTCGTCCCACGAGGAAGGGAACCATCTCGTCAAGGACGCCAGTGTCGCCCGTTGTCATCACATACCGTGCGACAGCCAGCGGCAGCCAGAGGTAATCGTCCGAGAAATGCGTGCGAACTCCGGCTCCGCCGGGAGGATGCCACCAATGCTGGACATCGCCCTCCACGAACTGGCGGGCCGCACATCGCAAAAGCTGTTCGCGCAGCAGTGCAGGCGTGGTGTGCACGAGCGCCATGGTGTCCTGAAGCTGATCACGGAATCCAAAAGCCCCGCCGGACTGGTAGAAACCGCTGCGCCCCCAGACGCGGCAGGAAAGGGTCTGATAAGGGAGCCACCCGTTCACGAGAACATTCAGGCCCGCATCGGGTGTTTCGACATGAAGCGCGCCGAGAGTGCGATTCCAGTGCGCCCACACAGCATCCAGTGCATCACGAGCACCGGCCGGCCCCGCAAATCGTCGGAGGCAGGCGCGGGCTTCGTTAGCGCTGGACGCCGCGCCAAGCGTGAAAACGACATCCTGAGTCTGCCCCGGCGACAGGTCAATTGCCGCCTGCAGGCCGATTCCGGGATCGAAACAGGCTCCTGTGATATTCGAAAGCTTTTCGCGCAGCATTGCGGCTGGCGCGGCGTAGGACCGGTTAGTGCCTAGAAACTCGGCCCGGCTTCCGGTGACGGAAGCGGAGGATTCGCTACAGCCCGCAAACACGACTTGATTCGCGAACTCGCGACTATAGTGATTGCGCGCGAAAACAGACCGGGTACCCGGATCAATTTCCGTGATCACATGCATTGCGTTGGGTCGGCGCCATTCGCCCATCACCAGCTCGTAGAAAGCGGTTAGAGACAGGCGGCGCGGGCGGGAAGAATCATTGCGGATCTTTACAACAACAAACTTTACAGGCGCGTCAATAGCAACGTAGACCCAGGCTTCTGAAGAGATTCCTGATTCATAATGCTCAAAAACGCTGTATCCGAAACCGTGCCTGCAAACGTAGCCGTTCCGACCGGGCGCCGGCAGCGGTGTCAGGGACCAGAACCGCCCTGATTCTTCATCCCGCAGATAGAAAGCCTCTCCGCTCGCATCGGTTACCGGATCATTATGCCAGGGCGTGATCCGGAATTCATGGGCATTGACGGCCCATGTGTACATTCCGCCGCTCTCGCTGACCACCGTCCCCAAGTTCGGGGCGGCAATAACGTTGACCCATGGCGCCGGAGTTGTCCTGCCGGGATCGAGCATGATCACGTATTCCCGCCCATCGGGAGTAAAACCTCCAAGTCCGTTCATAAAAATCAGTTCGCGACGCTGTAGAGGTTGTGCAGGTTCGGAACGAGGCTCAGAGCGCACGGGACGGAGCAGTGACGGAAGGCGCCTCGGCGCCACGCGGCGATCAACCTGTTCCTGCATCGTTTCGGCGCTGTCCAAAAGCACAACGTGAGCGGCAGATTGAAGCAGAATACGGTCCTCCTCTGAGAGATTCTCGGTGCGACGCACGAAAACTCCGCCAGGCTTGTCTATCATGTCGACATCAGATCCCGATGCTATAGCCTCCATTATGCGATCATTAAGAGTGGCACGATATCCGGAGAAATCCTCGTTGATGATCACCAGGTCCGTGGAAAGCCCCTTCATTCTCCAGTATGCGTGAGCCCGCAGCGCCTCGTGCACGCGATCCATGCGCTGCAAATCATGTATCTGCAACAACATGATCGGCAGGTCGCCGGAGATTCCGAAATGCCACAATCCATGCGGCCCCATCTGGTTCCCGGCGATCACGCTGGGAGCTGCGCGATGCCTGGCGTGAGCATAGAGCATGGACCCTGCCAGCCGGCCGTAAATCTGGGTTTCGGCCTCGGTGACATTGAGCTGCCGCAGGATGATCTGACTGTGAGACCATGCCATTTCGAATGCCCGATCCACGAAGTGATAATCGCGGTATTTATCCACCAGCGCCAGGGCGGCCTCCCGCGTTTCCGCCACTCCGGTCACCAGGTGGACCACCACGGGACGGTCTGCGGAAACATCCACCGAATGCCGGATCGCCGCGATGGGGTCCAGGACGGAGCCCTCGCTGTTCCCCAGCGCCGAAGACATGCCCGGCGGCACCTTCATCGCGGCAGGACTTTCAGGCGTGCGGCCGCGGCCGACAAACTTGGAACGATCAGTCTCAAAAGAGGGCTCCGTATGCGAGCCGGGAACGACTGCGAGGTGAAACATCCATGGCGCAGCGTCTGTCGGCGCCCGCTTCCGCCGCGAACATAAAATGGCCAGGCGGTCGCGAAGAATTTCCGTTTCAACGAAAAGTCTTGAGAAGACCGGATGCGCGAGATCTGCGTTCCATGGTGCAAGCACTACCTCCGCATAGCTTGTGACCTCGATCCTGCGATTCTTTTCTGAGAGATTATTAAGCGTCAAACGCCTGATTTCCACGTCATCTTCTGGAGATACGCATATCTCCGTGTGTGACTCCAGGCTGTGATCACGTCTGCGATATTCAGCCCGGCCCTGCGTGAAAATAGCTTCATAATGATCTCCGGCCTGGCGGCTTGGATGAAATGCCGCAGACCACTGCCTGCCGGTATCAACATCGCGCAGGTAGATAAACGACCCCCATTCATCAAGGGTTGTGTCCTCACGCCATCGGGTTATGAACACGTCGCGCCACCGGCTGTAGCCTCCACCCGCGTGCGTGACCATCACGTGATAGTTCCCGTTGGATAGCAAATGCACCTCCGGGGTCGTCAGATTGGGCTCATTGAACACGCGCATGAGGGCGCCCGGCTCGATTTCCGCCGGCAGGGAAGCGAGGCGAACTGCATGTGCGTGCGGTTGCAGCATGGGCGCTGTCTGAGGAACCCGCTCGTGAAGAAGCATCTCGGTGGCGCGAATGGCCGGATCGGCCATGAACCGCCGAATCATCGGTTTCCTGTGCAGATGGTTCGAGATAGCGATAAAGCCCATCCCCTGGTGGTGCGTCATGAAAGCTCGAATCACCGCGCGCTGTTTCCCCCTGGGAATGCGCGATGGCGTGAAGTCCACTGCTTCATACAACCCGTAAGCTCCGAGCGCCTCTTCCTTCCCGACCAGTCTCTCGATGTTCTCACATGCTGCCAGCGGAGCGAAAGGCAACGCCAGCATGGTCGCATACGGAGCCACTACGAGGTCACTCGCCAGTCCGCGCTGCAGCCCGAGCCCCGGCACCCCGAATGCCCGGTACTGGTAGACATGCCGCGCATCCCTCGCATTATAGCAGGACTCTGAAATGCCCCACGGAATGCCGCGCCGTCGGCCGTATCGAATCTGGCGTGCTATGACCCCGCGGATTGCCTGGTACAAAAGCGTGCCGCGGTGGTGGGGCATGATGAGCGCGGGCATGAGATATTCAAACATGGAGCCGCTCCAGGAAATCAGTGTCGTAGGCCCGTCACGTCCGGTCAGAAGCCTGCCTAGAGCAAACCAGTGGTCCGTCGGAGCCTGCTCCCGCGCAACCATGAGGAAGCTGGCAAGCCGCGCCTCCGAAGCGAGGAGATCGTAGACGCCGGGATCCATCCGACGGGCAGCAACATCGAACCCGATGTTAAGGAGACGCCTGGACTTGTCATAGACAACACTGAAATCCATGGCGTACTCCAGTTCCCTGCAACGCTCGGCGAGGCGCTCGATCTCCTTGATCCTGGCCACAGCCCAGTCACGCATCTCGGGCGAGTTGCCGTCCGCAGCAAGCTCTTCCAGCGTCGAACATTCAAGCGTGTCCCCGGCGGGCATTCCTGCAACGGCAAAATCATCCTTAAATTCCCGGCACTGCCGGACGAAAGCATCCGCCCACCACAGCGCCTCGCCTTCAAGCGTCAGGCTTGCTTTCTCGATCAGCGTCCGCGCCTCGGATATCGCGGCAGCCTTCACGCGAGTTCCCGCGCCCTCGTCATCCAGAAGCCGGCGCGCCTGGGCGAGGATTTCGCCCAATCCGGCAGCAACGCTCGAGCTGGCTTCGTCTTCCAGCAGCGAAAGTGTGTCGAGCAGTCCGCTGCGCGACTGGTCGGCAAGAACCGGCGCGCGCCGAAGTTCCTCCAGCCCGCCGCACAGGGCAACGAGAGCTCCGGCCAGGTTGCCGCTGTCAACGCTTGAAATGTACAGAGGCGGGAGCGGCCGCAGCGTGCGAGTGTCGTACCAGTTATAAAAATGCCCCCGGTAGCGCTCCAGTTTATCCATGGCATCGAGCGCCAGCCGCGTTCTTTCCAGAAGCCGGCCGGTTGATATATAGCCGAAGTCCCACGCCGTGAGGTTGGCCAGCAGTGAGAGACCCATGTTCGTGGGAGACGTTCGCGATGCGACTTCCATTTGCGGCGTTTCCTGAAAATTATCCGGCGGCAGCCAGTTTTCCGATTCGTTCACGAAAGTCTCGAAGTAGCGCCACGTCCGCCTCGCAAGCAGGCGCAGCATCATGCTTTGCTCCTCGCTGAGCGGGGAAGCCGCCGAACCGAATGGACGGCTGACCCACCAGGCGGTTAGCGGCGCAATGAACCACAGCGCGAGAAACGGGGCGGCGGCGGCCAGAGATGCGGATCCTGAAAGCCAAAGCCAGCCCGCGAGCGCCGGCCAGAGGATCATGGCGGGCAGCATTTCCAGCGCAAACCCGCCCGGTGAGCGGCGTGCATCGCGCCGCCCGTATTGAGGCAAATGCCATATCATCAGGCCGCGACGGGTGAACAGCATTCTGATGCCGGAGCGCCATATCGCATCCAGGCTGACGAAGGCTTCGTACGGCAGGAAGCCGAGAGCGAGCAACTGCCCCGCAAAACGCTCGCAGGCCGCCAGTGACGCCGCGCGCAAATGCAGACGCCACCCGCCCACGCGGGACTTGCGCAGGAATTGAGACAGGGATTGCATGACCTCGCCGGCAAAAAGGATGATCACCGCATACAACGGCCAGACCCATGGCGAACCCGGGGCCAGCCACCATCCGGCGATGAGCCAGGTCAGCAATGCCGGCGCAAACAGGCTACGGCGGATATTGTCGAATATCTTCCATCGCGAAAGCGCCGTGAGAGAATTCGACATGCGCGGATTTCCGCCGGTGGGCGGATGCGGGAAAAGCCACCTTAGAATCTGCCAGTCGCCGCGAATCCATCGGTGCCGGCGGCTCATATCGCCCAGGTAGGAGGAGGGAAAATCCTCGGAAAGATCCACGCTGCTCAAGAGCGCGGAGCGCGCGTAAGCGCTCTCCAGTAGGTCATGGCTGAGGATAAGGTTGTCTGGGAAGCGCCCCTCAAGCGCTTTCCGGAACGCATCCACGTCGTAGATGCCCTTCCCGACATAGGAACCCTGCCCGAAAAGATCCTGATATACATCCGAAACTTCGCGCGTGTAGGGGTCAAGACCGGTTTCACCTGCGAACAGCCGCGCATAGCGGCTCCTGCCGGCCGCAGCCAGCCGACTGGTCGTCCTCGGCTGAAGGATCGCATATCCATCAGTAATGCGGGTGCCTGACGGATCGAATTGAGGGCGGTTCAAAGGATGAGCCATGGCGCCGACAAGGCGATGTGCCGATCCTCGCGGCAGGTCGGTGTCGGCGTCAAGCGTGATCATGTACTTGACGGAACCAAGCACGGACGAATCGCCTTCAATCGCGTCGAAAGCGCCATCCGCTTCGCCGCGCAGCAAGGCGTTGAGCTGTTCGAGCTTGCCGCGTTTGCGTTCATGCCCCATCCAGCAGCGATCGTATTCATTCCAGACGCGCGCGCGGTGAAAGAGGTAGAACGGAGGCGGATTTTCACTCCCTCCACCGTGAAGGACGTTCAGCGCCCTCACGCCTTCGCGTGCCCGCCTTAACAGGTCATCATCGCCAGGCATTGAGGGCTGATCTGCATCCGGAAAATCAGTCAGAAGGCTCAAAAACAAATTTGGATCGCGGTTGCCGAGATAGCGGATCTCGAGCCCCTCCAGCAGGTTATCCAATTCTTTTCCATCTCGCAGCAGACATGGAATCGTCACCATGGTCCTGTGATTGGATGGAATCCCCTCGGAGAAATCGAGGCGGGGAAGCGGCCTGGGCGGAACCGCAAGCGTGACCATCAGATTCACAAGCGATACTGCAAGTGATGAGGCCGACAGAGCTGCGCTGATCGCCAGGAGCCAGAACCAGGGAGAGGAAAATCCAAGTCCGACAAACAATGGAAATGCGGCCAGCGTGATAATTGCCGTCATCGCAAGAATGAAGCCGAGATAACCGCAAAGAGCGCAGCGCTTGAGCAGGAGCCGGACCCCCGCCAACAGGACGCCGCGGCAATGAAGCGCGCGCCTGAGCTGCGGCAAACCGGCGTCGAGAAGATAGTATCCCACGTGAGCCTCGCGAACGCGGGGACTTTCGCCTGATGCCGCCGTTTCAGCCATATCCACTGCCGCGCGGGCAACGTCGGCTTCGTTTTCCGCACTTAGGGCCGAAAGACGCTCCACGACATGCCGGCACCTGTCCCTCGTAGCAAAATCCTGGGATGCATAGGCTCGGGCGGGATCGCGGCGCAACGTCTGCTCGACCACGCTCAGCGTCTCGACAAATTCCTTCCAGTCCATAGAATCAAGAAACCGAAGGCTCCCGATGCTGTTGGCAATGGACACCTGTTCGGCTGCCTGCGCGCAACTGTCGGCCTGAACCAGTTGCGCTTCCGTTGTCTCCTCGTCCAGCAAAGCATGCTCGACCCAGTTCAGCACGAATGCCATGGATGTTCCCCGGCCGCGAATGCGGCCGCAGAACTCCCCCAGGAACGGTGCCGAAAGCGAGGGGTGGGCATCGGCGAACTCGGCGAGCAGGCGAATCAGTTCCTTTGGCCGGCTTTCCACCATACGCAGCATGCGTTCCGCCCACGCTATTCCGGCATCCTGTTCGCGCCGGCGCCAGGCAATTTGCGCGGCAACCCGGCGCAGGTTCTCGATGAGGCCCAGGCGCAATGCTATCGGAAACGCCCACAGCTCGCCAAGTCCAAGGGGACCAACCGACTGGTATGCGGCGACAAAGTTCATGACAGTCTCTTCATCGAGCTTGCCATCGAGATGTGAAATGAGATCAATTGCCATGTGATAGACCCGGGGAAACCCTGCCATATCGCCCACGGTCAGCCGCGGAAGCCGATGGCTGTAAGCGCGGGGCAAATGAAGCCGCGCCTGGTAAATTTGCTGCTCTATCAGGTAGAAATTATCCAACAACCATTCTGCGGCGGGCGTAATACGCCGGTCGCGGGAAAGCGCTTCCATAACCGCGGATTGAGCATGGCGCAAAACGCGCTCGTTGTCGCTAAGCCGCGGCAGCAGCTTGTCCGCCCCGCGGCTTACTGCCACCACGTGGTGACGGGCCAGCGCCTTCGCATGCTGTTCAAGCTGCTGCAGGCTCAACAGCTCCAGGCGCAGCGGGCTCTCCTCCACCTTCCTGGACTTTCCGGCAAACGGCGCAAAGAGTAGAGCTTTTGAACGCCGCCACGCGGACAAAACATCTGATATAGAAGAAAACATGAGCTTGACTCCAAATTGGCTGGTTCCCGAGAATTGAATAATAGACCGACAGAGCTTCATCGGCAAGCACAAGATGAGCGGAAATTCGCCGGCGTGGCAGGCATCAAAAATGCAAGAGAACCTATAACCCGACTGGCATTGCAAGCAATCAGGAGAGTGATCCGCACTGTCTTGTGATTTCCCCGCCGTGGAGTCGGATAAAATTACAGTTGTTCATGATTGTCTTCCGCGCATACATCGAGCCGGATACGAACATAGGTCCGGAATACGGAGAGATCCTGTACGATCGCGCCATAGTGTTCAGGCAGGAGTGATTTCATCCGGCAAGGCAAGCGCACACGGGACGAACTCACACCTTATTTGCCCGACGCGCAAATGAATCTTCGTCAGGCCGGTCGTCCGCCCATGGATATTCTATTCGCACAAGTTGTCCGCCCTGCCTTGAAGACTCAAGCGCGGCAATGCCCGGCATCGTCATTCTGAGCCCCTCGCGAAGGGACACTGGCGACGGACCGCCGGTGCGGACGGCCGAAAAGAAGCGGCGAAGCAGCTCTTGATCGGCGCCGCCATGTCCTCCGTCGGCATCGGCAAAGGAACCCCGCGGCGTTTCTCCTTCGTGTATCTCATGCAGCGCCTTTTCCTTGTGACACTCCGTGGAATAGAAGAGAGTCCTCGCCGGCCCGCCGCCCTCGCAAGCCGGGCTTCGTTCGAAATAGCCTTTGGTGCCGAACACCCGGTAAGCGTGCCCCGATCCGGGGTGGTTGTTTATGAAGCTGGTCAGAAGCCGCACCACCACATTGGAACGCGTGCGGAAAAGAGCCGACATGGCATCGTGCTGCCCCGCCTGATGGTTAATGTGACTGCCCGTGTCATGGCACGAAACCCATTCAAAATCTTCTTTAATCAGCCTCAACAAAGGTCCCAGCGAGTGGGTGCAGTATCTTATGCTCTCATAGGTCTTCCGCCAGGGCGTGGAATCGAACAGGCTCCGCAGGTCATGAATGTACTCAGCCTCCATGTAGTAAGGTTCGCCCAGCTTCCCCTGCTCCACGAGCTCGGCGGCGGCGTCAACAAAGCCCCACATGTTGGGATTGGCGCCCAACATATAGAACGCCCGGCTCGCCCGCTGTGCGCGCCAGAGTTCCGCGGCTTCAGCGTTGGATACAACCGCGGGCACGTCCGACATGACGTGAATGTTTCTCGCCAGAGCCCGGCAGCAAAAATCAGCGTGGCATGTAGCGGGCGTCTCCACAAGAAGCGCATCCGGCCGCGCAGCGTCCAGCATGGCGTCGAAGTCGGCAGCCACATGGGCCTTTGGATAGGCCAGCCGTGCCGCTTCAAGATTCGAAGCATCGGAATCGCACACGGCGACGCAATCAACGTCAAACAATCGCACGGCCAGATCGAGCAATCCCCGACCACGCCGTCCAAATCCGGCAAGACCCAACCTTATTCGTCCATCCATGCCATGCCTCCTGCACCCCGGACAACGGCCCGACACTCCAATTTACATTACCCATGCGAAGAGCGGAAAACAGGGCGAAAGCAGGTTGCCTCGGACGGATTCAACAGGCCACCTCCCGGTCGCAGAAGATCACGATGTTACACATGTGAGCCCGGAGCATCGGACCGTCTTGAGATACCAAGACACATCATGACTTCCGACCATGCCGACAAACAACAGAAACTATGAATCACGCGCCGTGAGTCTAATCGAGTGAAGACGCAACACCGTTTCAACAATGTGATGCCGCAGATCAGCCAAACCAAAACTCTTCAAGACAGTATCCTCAAACAGAAGCCTGTCTTTACGCCGCATTTCCTTATCGAAGTGCAGAATATCGCGTCTGAGCAAAGGCTTGAAAGCTTCAAGAATTTCTTTACCATCATATGGAGACAAACTTAGCGGATTCAGCAAACGCATCTGTTTTGCCACCTTTGAAGCACTTAAATCCAAGACACCCAGACCTCGACCAAACCCCAGTGCCTCAATATAGAATGACCCCATGAGCGAGCAAAGCAGCGCATGGGAAAGTGCCAAATTCACTCCTGTGCCCGGTTTTATTGTGAACCGGATCAATCGCTGGTTCACAAAAGCGCGGGGAGCGAGCCGCAGAATGAACAAACGGCGATCATAGTTCATGGAGGCAGCCAGATCAGCTACGGTTTCCGACCGCATTTCATACCAATACATACCGCTTCTCTGCAAGACTTCCCGTAAAGGGAATCCTTTTTCGTTAACAGCGCCCGCAAAGCGCTCAATCCATCGCATTGCCCCCGCATGACCAAGCCGCCTCAATTCATCAATATCTTCCGAACAACAGAAGGCTTGACCATTAGGTTTAGCGATCAAACGACTCGCTTCCGATGATGTCTTCAAGACCGGACGCAGATAACACGACTCTATACCGGCATCATTGGGAGGAAAGAACAAATTGTCCCAACCGCGCCTCTCGCCACGCTTAATATCAAAGTATTCTCCGATCGGAACGAGTTTGCGCGCAACCCGATCCAGCCAGGAAAGATCGGCAAAATGAGCGCTCCAACAAAGACCAAGATCATCCAACGCTTTTAATTTCTTCACTTTAACGCGATTAACGACGACAAACGAACTCTTTCGGGCCGACGGTCTGATGATAGACGAGACCACCTCGTCGGTTGTTTTTTCAGTCCACTCATCGATATTCAGGTTTGTTGTGGCAAATGCTATTTGATCATTCCAGCGGATATTATCCGATGTATTGCGACTGCGTAGCACAAGAAGATTTGTCACCACTTTTGCATCCTTGAACCAGCGCCCCTTTCCCGACGTGACAACAGCCTCCAAATGAAACAGCTTCAGAAGGGCGTCCCGAAAAACATTGCCCCACTCGGTGCCCAACCATGCATTGGATACGACAACCCCAACGCGCCCATTATCGCGCGCACAAAGACGCCACAGGTGCAACACCAGAAAAGCGAAAAGATCAGACTTCGTATCCAACGAAACGCCTGTGGCTCCGGAAATGAAACTTCTTATCTCCGCGGCGGCTTCATTCGTTTTGCTCCAGTCTTCAAAGCGAATAAATGGAGGGTTCAGGACTATGCACGGGAATAACGGAAGTCGTTCTTTCAACGATCGCCCCGTCTCCGCATCAACAAACGAAATGCGCCGCCCCTCTTTCAAAGTCGCCAAATCATGCTGAAACACCCGAAGGGTTGTTGCCGGAGCCTCTCCGGAGGCAAGCGCCAATGTGGCGAACTGAAGCGGCATGGCATACTTATCCGATGCCCAAGTACTTGCCAGCGCCAATTTCGGTTTCATTCCTTGGTCCGTCTTTAGCGTAAATGCAGCCTTCACGATCGTACCGGTACCGCAACATGGATCGAGAACAGGGGCGTGTATATCATCCATTGTCAACCTAACCAACAAATCAGCCAGGCGTTGTGGAGTACAGAATTGGCCCGCAGCCTTTCGCAAACTTGCGCTTCTGACGGAATTCAGGACAGAGTGCAATAGGTTCTGATCAATCTCATCCATGCGAGCCGAAGAAAGAAACATGTTAAAAGCAAGCAGATCAGACCATAACCCTTCCGGGATAAGATCCGCCCCGCTTCGAGCGCGAAATAATTGGGCAAAATCATGACGAAAAGAAATGCGAATGAATATCCTCTCCGCCTTCCTCACGGACGGCGCCTTCGCCGGCAGCAGAGACTCGACAACTCGCGCATCAGACACGAAGCGCTTGAGATAGTGCGCGAACAGAAAACGATGTATCCAATGCAAAATGATTTCCGCCGAAAGAACCGACCACTGATCCTCGCCAGGATGCTCAACAGACGCATCGCTCCACCATGAAGAAAATTCCGCGCGTCGTTCCCTCGAAGCAGATGCGCTTGATTTCAGACACTCGCCTACTTGAGCCTGCCGCCGACTCACGATGGAGTTCACGATAAGCTCAACCTGGCTATCAATCGCTTGATGTTGGAGAATCCTGCCGCTGTCAAAAAACATATTCAGGTCATCAAGCATCTCGCCAAGAAGAACTATCCAGTCAGAACGGCAAGTCTGAACATCTGCTCGGCTCGCGATCCTGTTGCAGCACCAGGATTTGACATTCTTGAACATATTCTTTTCAGCGAGGTATAGTGCCGCTTCTCTCGCATTCCATACAACAAAGCTCGTTAGTCCAAGCGCCCGAGCTTTGTCTTCCGCTTTGTGAAGCAATTCCGGCTCCGTTATGGGGGTATCGGGCATTTTCAGCTCCCACCCCTGCATTACCGCGGCTCTGGACGGATCAGCGAATAACAAGACATCTGGAAAGAGGACGGTTTCGCGCTCCTCGACCGCGACACTCCACTCGCCACCCGCTGACTTGATTGAGGAGCTGCGCGACGAGGCGAACTTGTTGATCTCACTAATCACATCGACAGCCCAAGCCCGTTCGTTTATTCGGGGAGTCTTCATTCAGGATTTACGCCCTTCTGTTTAACAGCCGCAAGTCGCATTCGAGCCACTCCCACATAGTCAATGCACTTCTTTTTGAAAAGATGCACGGACTCATTCTTCTCAATGCCAACGAAGTGACGGTCTTCTTTAGCAGCCGCGACTAGAAAACTGCCGCTGCCAAATGCGTTATCCAAAACAAGATCGCCTGGATTCGTGAATGTCCGCACAAGATAGCGACCCAATTCCACCGGCTTCTGCGTGGGATGCCAAACCGGTCCCTCGCTTTCCGCCGTCTTGAAATAAACCACATCCGTCGGATAACGACTGCCGCTGCTTCGAACGTGAGCCGGTTGAAAATCCCCATAGCTTCCAGACAACTGGTTCTTTCTTACGCCTTTGTCATAAGGAGAGCCGTTTCCCATTTGTGGATTATACGTAGGTTGTTTATTGTAGAAGACACACACATCTTCATGTTTGCGAAGCGGTTGAATCTTGGCATTAAGAAAGTTTGTCGGTTTTGATTTCTCCCACACGATCTTGTATTTAAACCATTGTTCGTTGCTGAGGATCAACTTAGCCGTGAATACGTTATGCGCGCTAAGCACTACGGCGCCATTTGGTTTGAGAATGCGACGATAGAGCGGCCACAATCTTTCCAACGGAATAACACTATCCCATTTATTCTGTGTTGTGCCGTAAGGAAGATCACAGAGTATCAGGTTCACGCTGTGCGGAGGAAACCAAGGCAGAATATCAAGACAATCGCCCTCAAAGAGCTGATCAATAATCATCTTATCCGTAAGCGGACAGTCCGGGACAAGTAAACGGCCATCGTTGAAGTTATATGGCGGCAAGAGAGGGTCTGCCATCGGACGCTCCGCCGGCTTTGACTCTTTCTCATCAAGAGGCCACAGAAGAAATTGATCTGACTTGAGAAGATCAGGTCTCTCTCGACTTGTGACCAAACAGAAACCCGCGTCACGAATCATATCAGCGGCTCGCTCTGGTGTTTCTCGAATCTGACGCTTCCACGTCTTCAGATCAACAACACGCCGCACGTGCGACAGGATGAATGCCATCCGTGCTTCGGGCTTCATACGCCCGATCGGGCTGTCTTGATATGAGCACACTTCGACGGCTCTTACATCCCTTTTCTTCACATTCTGACTCCTATCCCATCATTTTGCCGAACTCAACCTACTCCAGACCGGCCAGGAACACAAGTAAAATGGAAATCACCCTTTTGCAGTAGCTTTTTTTATCTTGACCCGCACGAATTATTCCATAAGGATTTCGCGCATGAGCAACGATAGTCAAAATGGCAGGAAATCAATGGAAGCGCTTGTGTCCCTCTGCAAGCGCAGGGGGTTCATCTTCCCGAGCTCCGAGATCTACGACGGAATCAACGGCTTCTGGGATTACGGTCCGCTCGGCTGCGAGCTGAAGCGCAACGTGCGCGATTCCTGGTGGCGCAACATCGTCCAAACCCGCGAGAACATCGTGGGCCTCGATTGCTCCATCATCATGCACCCAAAGGTGTGGGAGGCGTCGGGCCACACGGCCAGCTTCTCCGATCCCATGGCGGACTGCAAGGCGTGCAAGAAGAGGTTCCACGCCAGCACGCTCTGCGCCGAGCAGGGCCTGGAACTGCTGAAGACAGAGAAAGGCTACGAGCTGCCGGCGGGCGTAAAGTGCACGGGCTGCGGCGGCAGGGATTTCACCGCGCCGCGCGATTTCAACCTTATGTTCAAGACTTTCATCGGCCCGGTGGAGGAGGATTCCTCCGTGGCCTACCTCCGTCCCGAGACCGCGCAGGGCATCTTCGTTCAGTTCGGCAATGTGCTTGCCGTGTCCAGACAGAAGATTCCCTTCGGAATCGCGCAAATAGGAAAGGCGTTCCGGAACGAGATCAATCCGCGCAACTTCACGTTCCGCTCGCGCGAGTTCGAGCAGATGGAGCTGGAATTCTTCATCAAGCCCGGCAGCGATGAACAATGGCACGAGTACTGGATTGGAGAGCGTCTGAAATGGTATCAGTCGATCGGCCTTCCTGAAAGCTCGCTCAAGAAGCTGATCTACGACAAGAACGATCTGGCGCACTATGCCAGCGCCTGCGTTGACATCATGTTCGATTTCCCCTTCGGCTCGCAGGAGCTGGAGGGAATAGCCGCGCGCGGGAATTTCGACCTGACCCAGCACCAGACTTTCAGCAAGAAGTCAATGGAATATTTCGATGCCGACACGCAGGAGCGGTTCATACCCCACGTGATCGAGCCTTCCGCGGGTGTTGACCGGATACTGCTCGCCCTTCTCTGCGAGGCATTTCACGAGGAATGGATTCCAAAGAAGGATGACGGCGGCGGGGTCCGCGAGGCCGAGCCGGGCAAGCAGGCGCCCGAGGGCTTTGAAGCGCGCACCGTGCTGCGTTTCTCGCCGCGCATTGCGCCGATCAAGGTGGCGGTGTTCCCTCTTCTGAAGAACAAGCCGGAGCTGGTGGAGAAGTCGCGCGAGATATTCGCCGCGCTGCAGGAACGATGGCCGTGCTTCTGGGACCAGACTGGGGCTATAGGAAGACGCTACCGCAGGCAGGATGAGATAGGCACACCCTACGGCGTGACCGTTGATTTTCAGACACTGGAAGACGGAACCGTCACGCTGCGCGAGCGCGATTCGATGAAACAGGAGAGGCTGTCCGCAGCCGAACTGCCGGACCGCTTACGCGACACACTCGGAAGATAAGGCTTAGAAAGAGCAGTTGAGCAGCGAAGGGATTACACTGGTCTTGATCGCCACTCTTCGTCGGATACGCTTAAACGAACCGTTTACACGTTGGCCGATAAGCGCTTGTCGTTGAAGTGAGTCGTTTAAGGGTATCCGTTTAAGCGTATGCGTTTAAGTGTATACGTTTGAGGGTGGCGGTCGAGAATGCGGTCAAGTGTCGTTTCGCACCCATTTGGTGCAATCACAGCTGGGTTTTGTTCACATCTCAACCACCTACAAAGCAATATTACGCGTGATCTGTATTGTTGACTTATGAACAGTTGAACTGCTCCGTATAGTTAGAAAGGATGTTTCCATGATCAAGGTAGCCGTTATCGGATTGGACACCAGCCACAGCATCGAATTCCCGCGCCGCATGCAGGCGCCTGACTGCCCAAAGGACGAGCGCATTTCAGGCCTGCGCGCCGTTTCGTGTCTTCGTTTTAAGACCCCTTTTCAGGATGATGCCGGACTGGACAAACGGCAGGCACAGCTCGAGGCGTGGGGCGTGAAGGTGACAACCAGCTTCGAAGAGGCGATCGAGAATTGCGACGCAATCATGCTGGAGATCAATGACGGCAGTTTTCATCTTCCATATTTCAAGAAAGTGGCGAACCTCGGCAAGCCCGTCTTCCTCGACAAGCCCCTGGCCTCGTCTCTCGCCGATGGACGCGCCATCGTGCGGCTGGCCGCGAAACACCGCACCCGGGTATGGTCGGGCTCATCGCTTCCCTTCTCTCCCGAACTTAAAGATGCCGTTGCCCGTGTTTCGGAGGTCCGGCTCGGGCACGCATTCGGTCCACTGGGCGCCGCACCTGTCGGCGATTCCCTGATCTGGTACGGAGTGCACTCCTTCGAAATGCTCCTGCGCATCATGGGGCCCGGCCCGAAAACGGCGCATGCGGCGGAGACGAGCGCCGGAATCACGACGGTTATTGACTACGGAAACGGACGCCAGGGCGTCGTCGAGGCCATCACGGGCGCGTGGAGCTACGGCGGACGCGTCCAGGGCATGGCCGACGGCAAACCCGCTGTCCTCCCGTTCATTTGCGAGTGCAAGTATCTCTACAGGGATATTCTCAAGGAGATTAAGCGCTTCTTTGAGGGTGGTCGTCCGCCTGTCAGCATGGAAACAACATTGGAAGGCCTCGCGATGATGGCCGCCGCGCGAAAGTCGCTCGAGTCAGGAAAGCCGGCGAAATGCCGGGGTTGAAAAATGAATCTCACTGACATACTCAGGCGCGTTGAGGAAGGGACGCTTCCGGCGGAGGACGCCGAACGGCTGCTCAGAAAGACCGCCGAGAGCAATCTGGATTTTGCACGACTGGACCTTGACCGGCTGCAACGCCGCGGCATGGCGGAGGTGATTTTCTGTCCCGGCAAGACCTCCGAACAGGTCGCCACGATCGCGAAGGAACTGGCGAAGGCCGGCCAGAACGTGCTCGCAACACGGGCGTCCGTCGAGCAATACGATGCCGTGAAAGCTGTTCTGCCGAAAGCAGTCTACCACGAGCTTTCAAGGGCGATAACCATCGAGACAGCGAAGCCGAAGTGGTCGGAAGGCCACATCGCGGTGGTATGCGCGGGCACGTCGGACATCCCGGTGGCGGAAGAGGCAGCGCTCACCGCGGAATGGATGGGCGTTCGCGCGAGCCGCGTCTATGATGTCGGCGTTGCGGGACTTCACAGGATGCTGAACCACCTTGACGAGCTCAGAAAGGCCCGCGCGCTCGTGGTCGTTGCCGGAATGGAGGGCGCGCTGCCGTCCGTCGTCGGCGGACTTGTAAGCCGTCCGCTCATAGCCGTACCCACGAGCATAGGCTACGGAAGCAGCATGCACGGCATAGCGGCCCTGCTGGCAATGCTGAACTCCTGCGTGCCGGGCGTTTCGGTGGTCAATATTGACAACGGCTTCGGCGCCGGCGTCTCAGCCGCCATGATCTGCAAGATTGGGGACGCCGCATCATGAAAACTCTCTGCTTCGACAGCATCGGCGGCGCAAGCGGGGACATGATCCTCGCCGCGCTGATTGATCTCGGGGTGGAACGGGACAAGATCACGAACGGACTCTCCGGCTTGCATCTCGACAGCTTCGACATCCGGTCCGCCGCTTTCAGCTCAAACGGATTGAATGGAACACAAGTGTCGGTTGATGTACACGACAACGATCACCATCATAAGCACTCTCACGATCACCATGCTGAACATAGCCACAGTCACGGGCACGGCCACGAACACACGCATGAACGGGGTTTGGTCGAGATTCGTGCGCTGATAGAGAAAGCCGGACTGCCGCCGCGCGCGCGCGAGCTGGCCGTGCGCACCTTCACCCGGCTCGCCGAGGCCGAGGGGAAAATCCATGGCCGAGCGCCGGAGCAGGTTCATTTCCATGAGGTCGGCGCGGTTGATTCGATCGTTGATATCGTGGGGTGCTGTCTCGCGCTCGATATGCTGGATGTCGGAGAGGTGGCGGTTGGAGCGTTGCCGCTCGGCTCTGGCACAACAACATGCCGGCACGGCGTAATCCCTGTTCCCGTTCCCGCGACCGTTGAGCTTCTGAAAGGCATGCCCGTCACCTACACGGGCGAGCCGTTCGAACTGGTCACGCCCACGGGAGCGGCGCTGCTGAGCGCTTGGAAGACCCTGGACCTGCCGCCGCCCGGCTCACGCGCGATTGCTATCGGCCACGGTTTCGGACACCGCACTCTCACCGGGCGCCCGAACCTCCTGCGCGCCGTCCTGCTGGAGAGCGGCGGGAAAGCGGATTCATCACCTGCGGATTGTCTCGTGCTTGAATCCAATATTGACGACTGCAACCCGGAATTGATCGGCAGCCTCACGGAGAAACTTATCGAGGCAGGGGCGCTCGATGTCTTCGTCAGCCCCGTCTTCATGAAGAAGCAAAGGCCGGGCTTCCTGCTCACGGTCCTGTGCGAACCGGAGCGCAAGGAAATGCTTCTCGACCTGATCTTCACCGAAAGCACCACGTTCGGAGTCCGCGAATACCCGGTGAAGCGAACGATCCTCGACCGCGCCATCACACAGGTGGAAACACTGTTCGGAAAGATTTCCGTCAAGACGGGAACCTGGCGCGGACGCGCGGTTACGCGCGCCCCGGAACACGAGGATTGTGCGCGGCTGGCAAAGGAGGCGGGCGTCGCCGTCCGAACGGTCTACGAAGCCGCGTTGAAAGCCGCCCTCTCGCAGGACGGCGCAACCTGAGAATCCCTTTCTTCACCATGAAGAGCATGAAGGGCATGAAGGCCGCCACATTGGCGGCAGACAATTACCCGTTGCAAATTGCCGATAATTATCCTGCCGATAATTGTCCTTGCTTTTCTTGTGTTCCGGCGATAGCATGATGCTATATTCTTGTTAGGGGGAGAAGCAGAAACATGAGCTCTGTTGAACAAGCCTTCCGTTCTCGTTCTTCATGGGCGGTTACTCCGGCCAAAGTGCGAAAGGCCGTCAGGCTGCTCGTCGAAGCCGGCAGACCGAACAAGATAATTCTGTTCGGTTCCTACATAACCGGTCAAATGAATTCGCATAGCGATCTGGATATTCTGGTTGTCAAAGATGAGCCCGTACAGAATCCAAGGCGGGAAAGCGCGCGATTGAGACGCCGCCTGGGAGATATTGTAATGCCTATGGATATAATGGTGATTTCGGAATCGCGCTTGAACGCTCTGAAAGAACGAAAAGATCTGGTGTATCGCGAGGCATTGTCTACCGGCAGGGTGAAATGGGCGATGCTGCCTGTGACCAGTCTATT
>CAYWJE010000028.1:0-20619 GCA_964458525.1 uncultured Verrucomicrobiota bacterium | reverse complement strand
GGGCTGGACACGTTATGGGTTCTGATCGCCGCGTTCCTCGTTTTCCTGATGCAGGCGGGGTTCGGCATGGTTGAGGCCGGGTTCGTGCGAGCAAAGAACACCTGTAACATACTGATGAAGAATTTCATTGATTTCTGCATGGCGTCCCTGGGGTTCTTCATATTCGGCTACGCGATCATGTTCGGGGCCGGCAACGCGTTTTTCGGAACGCAGGGCTGGTTCCTGAAAGGCACAGTCTACGACGGCGAGATTCCGCTTTACGGGTTCGTCCTGTTCCAGACGGTGTTCTGCGGGGCGGCGGCGACGATAGTGGCGGGCGGAGTGGCCGAACGGATGAAGTTCGGCGCCTACCTGGTCTACTCGTTCCTGATATCGGCATTCGTCTACCCTGTGGTGGGACACTGGATATGGGGTGGCGGCTGGCTTTCCTCCCTGGGCTTCGCGGACTTCGCCGGGTCAACGGTGGTCCATATCACCGGCGGCTGGGCGGCGCTTGTCGGGGCGATAATGCTGGGTCCGCGCATCGGCAAGTTCCGGAGCGACGGGTCGGCAAAGGTGATAGCGGCGCACTCGATCCCCCTGGCCTCGCTCGGAACCTTTATTCTATGGTTCGGGTGGTTCGGGTTCAACCCCGGCTCAACGCTCTCGGTCGGCGACGGCAGCCTGATCTCCCTTGTAGCGATGAACACCAACCTGGCGGCGGCCGTGGCCGGACTCTCCGCCATGACGATAGTGTGGATCATGTTCGGAAAGCCGGACCTCTCCATGACGATGAACGGGGCGCTCGCCGGCCTCGTGGCGATCACGGCGCCCTGTGCCTATGTCACGCCCGCGGCATCCATAGTGATCGGGCTGGCCGCCGGCGCGATCGTGGTGCTGGGGGTGCGGCTCCTTGACCGACTCGGCATTGACGACCCTGTAGGCGCCGTTGCGGTTCATGGTTTCAACGGACTCTGGGGAACACTGGCGGTTGGACTCTTCGGACAGGAGTCGCTTGGCCTTGCGCGCAACGGCCTCTTCCACGGGGGCGGCTTCGCGCAGCTCGGCGTGCAAGCGGCAGGCGCGCTCTCTGTGGCGGTTTTCGTGATGGGCGCTATGTGGCTTATCTTCAAGGCCGCCGACAAGACGATAGGCCTGAGGGTTTCGCCGACCGACGAACTGAAGGGCCTGGACATAGCCGAGCACGGGATGGAGTCGTACAGTGGATTCCAGATACTGTGCATTGACTGACTGCTGAGAACGGGAGGCATTCGTGAAACTGATTACGGCAATGGTACAGCCCCATAAGCTGATGGACGTGAGAAAGGCGCTCTTCGATGCGAACGTTTTCAAGATGACCGTTTCATCGGCAAAGGGATGCGGCGAGCAAAAGGGCTACAGTGAAACGTACCGCGGGGTCATAGAGGAGATCAACCTGCTCAACAAGGTCCGGCTCGAAATAGCAGTGAACGAGGATTTTGTGGAGCCGACCATCGAGGCGATCATAAAGGGCGCCCGCACCGGGAACATAGGCGACGGGAAGATATTCGTAACGGAACTACAGGACTGCATCCGCATTCGAAGCGGGGAGCAGGGCGACAGCGCGATAGGGTGATGGGCTCCTGCAAAATGAAACCATTTTGCAGAAGTCTTAACAGGCCAATAGAAAGGAAAAGAACGGATGAAGAAGGAGATGACGGCTGGCGACATCATAAAGGTTGTAGAGGAAAAGAACGTTCGGTTCGTGAGACTCTGGTTCACCGACGTGCTGGGGTTCCTCAAAAGTTTCGCGATAACAACGGACGAGCTGGAGACCGCGCTCTCCGAAGGCATGGGGTTCGACGGCTCATCAATCGAGGGCTTTGCCAGGATCCACGAGAGCGACATGATAGCAATGCCGGACAAGTCAACATTCGCGATCCTTCCCTGGCGCAATTCGGAGCGGGGCGCGGTTGCGCGCATGTTCTGCGACGTGCAGAAGCCGGATGGCTCCCCCTACGAGGGCGACCCGCGCTACGCGCTGAAGAGGAATCTCGAAAAGACAGCAAAACTCGGCTACACATTCTACGTCGGCCCGGAGCTTGAATTCTTCTACTTCAAGGATTCGACCACCCCTGCCCCGCTCGACCACGGCGGCTATTTCGACCTCACCCCGCTCGACGTCGCCAGCGACCTCCGCAGGGAGACGGTGCAGACCCTCCAGGAGATGGGAATCTCCTGCGAGTACAGTCATCACGAAGTCGCGCCAAGTCAGCACGAGATCGACCTGCGCTATTCCGATGCGCTTGCCATGGCCGACAACGCGATGACCTACAGGCTCACGGTCAAGGAAGTGGCCATGAAGCACGGCGTATATGCCACTTTCATGCCAAAGCCCGTATTCGGCGAAAACGGGAGCGGCATGCACACGCATCAATCTCTGTTTAAGGGCTCGCAGAACGCGTTCTTTGACGCCAGCGACAAATATAACCTCTCCGCCATGGGCAAGTCGTACATCGCGGGGCTGCTGCGCCACGCGCGGGAGATATGCTCCGTGGTAGCGCCGTGGGTGAACTCCTACAAGCGCCTGGTTCCCGGCTACGAGGCGCCGGTCTATATTTCGTGGGCGCGCCGCAACCGCTCGGCACTGGTCCGCGTGCCGATGTACAAGCCGGGCAAGGAGAAGGCAACCCGCGTGGAGTTCCGGTGTCCGGACCCGGCATGCAACCCCTACCTGGCGTTCGCCGTGATGCTTGCGGCGGGCCTGAAGGGTGTAGAGGAAAAGTACGAGCTTCCGGAGCCGGTCGAGAAGGACATCTTCGAGATGTCGGAGAAGGAGCGTGCTGCGGAAGGAATCATGTCGCTGCCCGGCAGCCTCGACGAGGCTATCGCGGCGACCGAGAAGAGCGAGCTCGTTCACGAGGCGCTCGGCGACCACATATTCGAAAAGTTCATCGCCAACAAGAAAATAGAATGGGACGGGTTCCGCACACATGTGAGCCAGTATGAAATCGAACGATATCTGCCAATCCTGTGAGGGATCGGATCAATATGGAGACCTGCCGCACAGAATCGCCGGATGGATCAGCGCCTGCGTGCGGATATCCGGAATGCGCGGCGCGGTTCTGGGATTGAGCGGCGGCATTGATTCGGCCGTGGTTGCCGGGCTGTGCGCCATGGCGCTGAACGACAACGTCCTGGGCGTGATCATGCCGTGCGGATCGGCGGACGAAGATGCAATAGATGCGCTGCTCGCCGCAGCCCAGTTCGGAGTGAGGACCGAGACCGTGCGCCTGGACGAACCATTGAAAGCCATGCTCGAAGCGCTGCCCGGGGCGAACGACATGGCAAGGGCGAATCTCAAGCCGCGCATGAGGATGGCGACGCTTTATTACTGGGCGAACAAGCTCTCCTACATGGTGGTGGGCACGGGCAACAGGAGCGAACTCATGGCGGGCTATTTCACCAAGCACGGCGACGGCGGCGTGGATCTCCTGCCCCTAGGCTCGCTCTACAAGGGCGAGGTGCGGAAGCTGGCGATGGAGATCGGAGTTCCGGACAGAATCATCAGCAAGCCGCCGAGCGCGGGGCTCCGGATGGGGCAGACGGACGAGGGCGAGCTGGGCATGTCATATGACGAGCTGGACTCGGCCCTGCGCGCGATAGAATCGGGCAGATTGAACGGAATTCCAACTGAGCTGCTTGAACGGGTGAGCAGGATGAAGGCGACATCGGCGCACAAGCGCCGCTTGCCGCTGATATTCGAGGATGTGCAATGATACGCTTTCGTGATGAAAAGGAAATCAGCGGTTGCGCCATTTCAGGCATGATGTCTGAAAAGGGCAAGCTCTTTTCCGGTGAGATGATCATGGAATCAATCGCCAACATGCGCGAACGATCGAGCGGGCTGGGCGGCGGCTTCGCGGCATATGGGATATACCCGGATCACCCTGACGACTACGCCCTGCACGTGATGTTCGACGAGCCCGGAGTTGACGCCATCACCCGCTCGTACATCGAGCAGAACTGCGTCATTTCGCACGACGAGCCCATCCCCGTTGACATGCAGGAGGCGGTGGGACCCAACCCGATACTGCACCGCTACTTCGTGCGCGTCAGGCCCGACGTGATGGAGCGCTTCTGCGCGGAAACCGAGGATGATCTGGTGGCCCGGACCGCTCTGCACATCAACCGCGTTATTGACCGCGCCTTTGTGCTTTCGTCCGGCAAGAACATGGGCGTGTTCAAGGGAGTCGGATTCCCGGAGGATATAGGCAAATTCTTCCGTATCCAGGAATACAAGGCATACCTGTGGCTGGCACACGGACGATTCCCCACCAATACCACCGGCTGGTGGGGCGGCGCGCATCCGTTCGGGCTCCTTGACTGGGCAGTGGTGCACAACGGCGAAATTTCATCCTACGGGATTAACAGGCGATACCTGGAAAACTTCGGCTATCACTGCTCGCTCCACACGGATACCGAGGTCATAACCTATCTCTTCGATCTGCTGATGCGCAAGCATGCACTTCCGCTCGACGCCGCTTGCCGCGTGCTGGCGCCGCCCTTCTGGTCGCAAATTGAGAAGATGGACGTTGATTCCCGCCGGATGTTGAAGACGTTGCGGATCGTGTATGGCGGGGCGCTCCTTAACGGACCGTTCAGCGTGGTCGTCGGCCGCACCGGCGGAATGATCGGCCTGAACGACAGGACCAAGCTCAGGCCTATGGTAGCCGCGCGCCATAATGACATGCTTTTTATCGCCAGCGAGGAAGCGGCCATAAGGGTGGTCTGCAAAGAGCCCGATTCGATATGGCACGCCCAGGGCGGCGTCCCTGTGGTGGGACGGGTGAGGAGTGGAGGGTAGAGAAGGAGATGAATAATGGATGGAGCCGACGAAATGCAATCTCGCGCAGAGGCGCAGAGGCGCAGAGATCTTAACAAATCAGTCTTAATATACTGTCCATGTATTACTTACCACTCTGCGCCTCTGCGCCTCTGCGCGAGATTATTCCCTCATTTCTATGGGATGGTAGTGAAATGCGAAAATGGCTGATACAACCTGAATTCGTGGTGGAGCGCGACCCCGAGCGCTGCATACAGTGCCAGGTGTGCGTGCGGCAGTGCGCGAACGATGTGCACGAGTATGACAACGAAGACGACGCTGTGACGTCGGACAGCTCACGCTGTGTGGGCTGCCACCGCTGCGCCACCCTCTGCCCCACGGGCGCCATAAAGATACGGCAGTCAGACCTCGAGTTCCGGCCTAATTCTTCATGGCCGGCCTCGACGATCAGGGGCATCTACAGACAGGCCGAGAGCGGCGGAATACTCCTGAGCGGAATGGGAAACGACCGTCCTTTCAAGAGCTATTGGGACTGCATGCTTCTCAACGCATCGCAGGTTACTAATCCCTCCATTGATCCGCTTCGCGAGCCGATGGAGCTTACGACCTATCTCGGGCTCAAGCCGGACAAAGTGGAGCTGGCGACAGCCGGCGGCGCCGTATCGCTCAAGACGGAGCTGGCGCCCCAGCTTGAGCTCCAGATTCCCATGATGTTCTCGGCGATGTCCTATGGGTCCATCAGCCTCAACGCATCCATCGCCCTTGCAAGGGCCGCCTTCGAGGAGGGCACCTTCGCCAACACCGGCGAGGGCGGTCTGCACAAGGCCATCTATCCTTATGCTGACAACATGATCGTGCAGGTGGCATCGGGCAGGTTCGGCGTGGATGTCGAATACCTCAACCGCTCAGCCGCGGTCGAGATCAAGATCGGGCAGGGCGCGAAGCCGGGAATAGGCGGACATCTCCCGGGCGAAAAGGTTGACGAGGCCATATCCGAATCCCGGATGATCCCCCGCGTTACGGACGCTATATCGCCGGCTCCGCACCACGACATATATTCCATCGAGGACTTGAAGCAGCTCATCTCCGCCATCAAGGAGGTCACGGGCTACAGCAAGCCGATATCCGTGAAGATAGCGGCAGTTCACAATGTGGCTGCCATAGCGTCGGGCTGCGTGAGGGCGGGCGCCGACATAGTGGCAATTGACGGGTTCCGGGGCGGGACGGGCGCTGCGCCTACGGTGATACGGGACAACGTCGGAATCCCGATCGAACTCGCGCTCGCCGCCGTTGACGAGCGGCTCCGCGAGGAGGGAATCAGAAACAGGGCATCCATCGTGGTCGCCGGCGGCCTGCGCAGCAGCGCGGACGTGGTCAAGGCCATCGCGCTGGGCGCCGATGCCGTCTACATCGCCACCGCCGCCCTGATTTCCATGGGCTGCCACATGTGCCAGAAGTGCTACACCGGAAAATGCAACTGGGGGATAGCCACGCAGGACCCCTATCTCACCAAACGCATCAACCCGGACGTGGCAGAGCGAAGGCTGCGAAACCTGCTCAGGAGCTGGAGCCTGGAAATCAAGGAGATGCTGGGCGGCATGGGCATCAATGCCCTCGAGAGCCTGCGCGGAAACCGCGAGCACCTGCGCGGCGTGGGCCTTAACGACACCGAACTGAAAGTTCTGGGCATCAAGCACGCAGGAGTGGGAGCATGAAGAGAATATACGCAAGAGAAGAATACTGTCTCGGCTGCAGGCTCTGCGAGATCAACTGCCTCGTGAGTCACTCGAAGTCGAAGAAAATCATCAAGGCATACCGCAACGAGCGGGATAAGATCCAGCCCGGCATGAGGGTCGAGGATTCCGGAGCAGTATCCTTCGCCGTCCAATGCCGCCACTGCGACGACGCCCCCTGCATCGAGGCCTGTATAACCGGCGCAATGCGGCGCGACCCGAAGACAGGCGCCGTCGTGTGCGACGATGAGCGGTGCGTCGGATGCTGGTCCTGCATAATGGTATGTCCGGTGGGCGCGGTCCTGCGCGGCAAGGCCCGCAAGGTGGCATCGAAGTGCGATCTGTGCATAGGCACGGAGACACCCGTTTGCGTATTAAACTGTCCCAACGAGGCATTGATCTATGAAGAACGAGCGGACTGAATATCTTTTACTGGGCAACTCGACCGCCGCTGTGGCCGCGATCGAGGCAATACGCGCGCTCGACCGGGATTCGCCGATATTGCTCCTCTCGCGCGAGCGCCATCACACATACTCGCGCCCTCTGATCTCGCATCTCCTGGCCGGGGAACTGAACCCCGAGCAGCTCTATTTCCGCCCGAAATCCTTTTATCGGGACAATGGCGTACAGGCCCGGCTTGGAAGCACTGTCGTCCGGATCGACACTTCGAGTCGATCCGTTCTCACGGATGACGGAACGGAGCACCGGTTCGAAAAGCTCCTGGTCGCGACGGGCGGCAAGGCGATCATGCCCCCGATCGAGGGGATCGGTTGCGAAGGCGTCTTTACCTTCACATCGTGGGATGACGCCAATGCGATTGACGACTTCATACGGCATCACGCCGGCGGGAAGACCCTGCCACGCGCCGTGGTCATAGGCGGCGGGCTGATAGGGATGAAGGCGCTGGAGGCGCTGCGAACACGCGGTCTGGAGACGCTGCTCGTTGAGCGCGAGGAAAGAATTCTCCCGCTTTCACTCGACCGGCAGGGATCGAGACTGCTCGAACAGGCCGTGTGGAAAGCCGGGGCCGACATACAATGCGGGGTCACTGTTGAGCGGATCATGAGCGAAGCCTCCGGGCGCGTCGCCGGGGTAACGCTTAAGACCGGACGGGAAGCGCCTTGCGAAATGGTGATAATAGCCGCCGGCGTGGCGCCTGCCGTCAACCTCGCCAGAAATACGCCGATAAAGATAGACAAGGGCATAATCATAGACGATCGCTGCATGACTTCCGTGCCCGGCATCTACGCTGCGGGAGATGCCGCACAGGCCGTTGATTCCATATCGGGCATCTCGCGTCCAATACCCATATTCTGCAACGCGGCGCGGCAGGGCCGCGTTGCAGGCACCAACATGGCTGGCGGCGACGCGCTTCTAACCTACACCTGCGCCCTGAATTCCGTCGAGATCTTCGGCATGCCCACAATATCGGCCGGCCTCTCCACGGCATCCGGCGACGAGTTCAAGGTGCTGAAAAAAATCGATGCCGCGGCACAGACCTACAGGCGCATAGTTCTCAAGGACAACAGGATAATTGGAACCCTGTTCGTGGGCGATATAGATAGAGCCGGCATCATGACAGGACTCATGCGGGAAAAGGTTGATATCTCGGCAATAGCCGACGAATTACTGACCGATGATTTCGGCCTGCTCTCGCTTCCCCAGGAGTACAGGAAGCACATTGTCAAGGGAGAGGGAATCGAGGTGTAAAATGGAGATAGACGCCACAGGGATGGATTATCGCACCCTGAACCGGGAGGTGCGCAATGCCATTGAACAGGGCCAAACCGAGATCGTCCTCAAGAACGTATGCGGCCAGCGATACATCGGCGGCGGCATTGCTGCAAGCGCCAAAATAACGATCTCCGGCACGCCCGGAAATAACCTGGGCTGCTTCATGGCCGGCAGCAGGCTCATCGTCAATGGCAATGTGCAGGACGGCGTGGCCAACACCATGAGTTCCGGAGAGATCATCGTTCACGGACGGGCCGGCGACGTGCTGGGCTACGCCATGCGCGGTGGGCGCGTGTTCGTGGAGGGCGATGCCGGCTACCGGGTGGGTATCCACATGAAGGCCTACAAGGATTGCGTTCCGGTCATCATCATCGGCGGGACGGCCGGGGACTATTTTGGAGAGTATATGGCGGGCGGAAAGCTCGTGGTGCTTGGTCTTGACAAGAAGAACAATCGCCCTATAGTGGGGAACTTCTTCGGAACGGGAATGCACGGCGGCGAGATATTCATACGGGGCCCTGTTCAGCAGGATCAGCTGGGACGGGAAATCGGGGTAGTTGACATCTCAGATCATGATTGGGAACTGCTCGCCCCGCACCTCTCCGATTTCGCGGCCGAATTCGGGGTTGACGCCGAGCTTCTGGGCAGGGAGCGATTCACCCGCCTTGTGCCGGTCTCGCACAGGCCATATGGAAGGATTTATGCTTATTAGTCGCTTCTGCGAGGAATTCTAATGACTGCGTATGCCGAGGATAAACCTAAAGAATCCTGCGGTCTCTTCGGTGTCTTCGGCGTCCCCGGCGCGGCAAACTGCATTTACCAGGGACTCTTTTCGCTTCAGCACAGGGGCCAGGAAGGCGTCGGTATCGTGGCCGGCGACGGGAAGCGGCTCAAGTCGGTCAAGCATCTCGGGCTGGTCGGCGATCTCGACACCGCGACCTTCGATGACGAGTTGCCGGGCCACATCGGAATCGGACACGTCCGCTACTCGACCACCGGCTCCACGCGCCTGAACAACGTGCAGCCGCTCGTGGTGGAATGCGTAGACGGAATATGGGCGGTCGCGCACAACGGCAACCTCGTCAACGCCGACAAGCTGCGATCGATGTACCAGATGGCCGGCGCCATTTTTCAGACGAGCACGGACAGCGAAGTCCTTATACACCTGCTGGCCGATCCCATGTACCGGCGGCGGCCGCGCCGCGTGGAGCGCGCGCTCTCCGAACTCGACGGCGCGTTCTCCTTCCTGTTAATGACGAAGGACAGCGTCATGGCGGCCCGCGACCCGCGCGGCCTCAGGCCGCTGTGCATGGGCGCGCTGCGCGATGGAGTGGTTTTCTCCAGCGAGTCGTGCGCATTGAAGCAGGTGGGCGCCGAATTCATGCGGGAGATCAAGCCCGGCGAGCTGGTTACGGTTGATGAAAAGGGCGTGCGCTCCAGCACATTCGCCGACGCCCCGGAGCGGCTTGCCCAGTGCATATTCGAGCTCGTCTATTTCGCCAGGCCGGACAGCACGATCTTCGGCCGGAACGTCCACGACATCCGCGTGCGCTGCGGGATGAAACTCGCCGAGGAGCACCCGGCGGACGCGGATGTCGTGATAGCTGTTCCCGACAGCGGAAATTCGGCGGCGCTCGGCTTCTCGCGCCGCAGCGGGATCCCCCTCGATTACGGCTTTATCAGGAACCATTACATAGGACGCACTTTCATCATGCCGCTCGACCGGCAGCGCGAACAGAGCGTGGATATGAAGATATCGGTCCTGCCCGAAGTCGTGAACGGCAAGCGCGTCGTGGTGGTTGACGATTCCATCGTGCGCGGCACGACAGTCCGGCGCCGCGTCACCTGCCTGCGCAAGGCGGGCGCCAGGGAAGTGCATGTCCGCGTATCCTGTCCGCCCATAGCATTCCCCTGCTTCTACGGCATAGATTTCGCAACAAAGAAGGAGCTCATCGCGGCCGGCCGGGACGTGGACCAGGTAAGAAGCTTCATCGAGGCGGACAGCCTCGGGTACTTGAGCCTGCAGGGGCTTCTCTCGCCGTTCGAGAATCCGGGCGACTACTGCACCGCCTGTTTTTCCGGCGAGTATTGCATTGACCCGGCAGGCACGCAGGGAAAGGGCGATTGGGAACAGAGATGACAAAACACATATTCATAACAGGCGGCGTGGTCTCGTCGCTCGGCAAGGGGCTCACTGCCGCCTCGCTGGCGCTGCTGCTCAAGCAGCGGGGCTACAGCGTGAGGCTGCAGAAGCTCGATCCGTACCTGAACGTTGACCCGGGCACAATGTCACCCTATCAGCACGGCGAGGTCTACGTGACGGAGGACGGCGCCGAGACCGATCTGGACCTCGGCCACTACGAGCGCTTCACGGGGATCAACTGCAATCGCGCGAGCAATTTCACCAGCGGCCGGATCTACAGTTCCGTGATCTCCAGGGAGCGGGAAGGCGGCTACCTCGGCAAGACCGTGCAGGTGATACCGCACATAACCGACGAGATCAAGCTGGCAATCCGCTCGCTCGACGACGGTAGCGCCGACATCATCATCACCGAGATCGGCGGAACCGCGGGCGACATCGAATCGCTCCCCTTCCTCGAAGCCATCCGCCAACTGAGACAGGAGATCGGCAGGCAGAACGGGCTGTTCATCCACGTCACGCTCGTGCCGTGGCTGAAGGCGGCCGGAGAGCTGAAGACCAAGCCGTCTCAGCAGTCGGCCGGCATCCTGCGCGCCATAGGCATTATCCCGGACATCCTCATCTGCCGCTGCGAACACGACTTGACGAAGGAGCACAGGGAGAAGCTTGCCATGTTCTGCAACGTCGATCCGGAGCTGGTGATCGAGGAAAAGGACGTCGCACATTCCATATATGAAGTTCCGCTTGATCTTGCAGCACAGGACGTGGACGTGTACATTCTCGAGAAGTTGAATCTCCACGTCAACCGGCTCGACATCGGCGCGTGGAAGAAGATGGTCGCAAAACTCATCGCGCCGCCCGGCGGTGAGGTGGAAATAGGAGTCGTGGGCAAGTACATAACCTTAAAAGATTCCTACAAAAGCATTTACGAGGCGCTCACGCATGCCGGGATCGCCAATGGCGTCAGTGTCCGGGTGAGGATGGTTGAATCGGACGACATGGAAAAGCCGGGCTTCGAGAAGCTCCTGGAAGGCGTGGATGGCATCCTGGTGCCGGGCGGATTCGGAGGACGCGGCATCGAGGGAAAGATACAGGCGGTTCGCCGCGCGCGCGAGGGGCGCATTCCATTCCTTGGAATCTGCCTCGGCATGCAGTGCGCGGTCATCGAATTCGCCCGCAACGTTTGCGGGATGAAGGGAGCAGGAAGCGCCGAGTTCAACGAGTCCTCGCCCTTCCCCGTCATAGCTATGATGGAGGACCAGAAGCAGGTGTGCGCCAAGGGCGGGACCATGAGGCTGGGCGCCTTTCCATGCATGCTGGGCGACGGGACAAGGGCGCGAGCGGCATACGGAAAGGGAACGATCAGCGAGCGGCACAGGCACAGATATGAATTCAACAACAAGTTCAGGGATGCGATGGCCGGGGCCGGGATGGTATTTTCCGGCCTATCGCCCGATGGAACTCTCGTGGAAATGATCGAGGTGAAGGACCACCCGTGGTTCGTGGCCTGCCAGTTCCACCCGGAGTTCCATTCGTCGCCGCTGGCTCCACATCCGCTCTTTCGCGATTTCATCGCAGCCGCCGCGAGAGGCAGTAAAGAATGCCGAAACGTACTGACATAAAGAAAATAATGCTCATAGGGTCCGGCCCCATCGTGATAGGGCAGGGCTGCGAGTTCGACTACTCCGGCGCGCAGGCCTGCAAGGCGCTCAGGGAGGAAGGTTTCGAGATCGTGCTGGTCAACAGCAATCCCGCCACGATCATGACCGACCCTGAATTCGCCGAACGCACCTACATCGAGCCGCTCACGACGGACACACTCGGCGAGATCATTCGCCGCGAACGGCCCGACGCGCTGCTCCCCACGTTAGGCGGACAGACGGCGCTCAACCTGGCGATCCAGCTGAGCGAAACGGGCGCGCTGGAGCGGTACGGAGTCGAAATGATCGGCGCCCGGGCCGACGTGATCCGCAAGGCGGAAAACAGGGAACTGTTTAAGAAAAGCATGATGAAAATCGGCCTCGATCTGCCGAAGAGCGGCTCGGCGCACACGATGGAAGAGGCCGCGCGGGTCGCCGCCGAAATCGGGTCGTATCCGCTTATCATCAGGCCCGCCTTCACGCTCGGGGGGACGGGCGGCGGCATCGCGCACGACCGCGCCGAGTTCGAGGCCATCTCCACGTGCGGCCTCTACTACAGCCCGATCTCGCAAATACTGATCGAGGAATCCGTGATCGGCTGGAAAGAATTCGAGCTCGAGGTCATGCGGGACCACAAGGATAACTGCGTCATCGTCTGCTCGATCGAGAATATAGACCCGATGGGCGTGCATACAGGCGACAGCATAACGGTCGCGCCCGCCCAGACGCTCACCGATCGCGAATATCAGGTGATGCGCGACGCCTCCATCGCGATAATGCGCGAGATCGGCGTTGATACCGGCGGCTCCAACGTGCAGTTCGCCGTCAATCCCGCGGACGGACGGATGATTGTCATCGAGATGAACCCACGGGTGTCGCGGTCCAGCGCGCTCGCCTCCAAGGCGACCGGCTTCCCGATAGCGAGAATAGCCACGAAACTGGCCGTGGGCTACACCCTCGACGAGCTGATCAACGATATCACCAGGAGCACGCCCGCCTGCTTCGAGCCGGCATTTGATTACGTGGTTACGAAGGTCCCGCGCTTCGCCTTCGAGAAGTTCGCCACAGCCGACGACACGCTTGGAACCCAGATGAAGTCCGTGGGCGAGACCATGAGCATAGGCAGGACCTTCAAGCAGTCATTGCAGAAGGCGCTCAGATCCCTTGAAACCGGGCGGGCCGGCTTCGGCGCGGACCGGCCGGCCGAGAGCGGCACGTTTCACGGCGGCACGCCGGAGGAACGGAAGAAACTTCTTGCTCGTCCAACGGCGGAGAGGATTTTTCATATCCACGACGCATTCCGGAGCGGGTGGACGGTCGAAAAGGTGGCTGAACTCACGCAAATTGACCCGTGGTTCCTGCGGCAAATGGCCGAACTGGCGGCGTACGAGGATGAAATAGCCGGCGCTGGCTCGCTTGATGCGCTGGTAAACGATTTGCCGCTGTTCCGACAAGCGAAGGAGTTCGGGTATTCTGATCGGCAGATTGCCTTTCTCCTCAGCGATTCCGAGAGCCGGGTGCGGGCCGCCAGGGAGAAGGTCGGGCTGCTGCCGATCTACGGCCTCGTGGACACATGCGCTGCAGAATTCACCGCGTACACCCCCTACTTCTACTCCACGTACGGCGAAAAGGACGAGGCACGCCACGGCGAGCGCAAAAAGATAATGATCATCGGCGGCGGCCCGAACCGCATCGGGCAGGGCATCGAATTCGACTACTGCTGCGTCCACGCGTCCTTCGCCCTGCGCGAGGCAGGTTTCGAGACCATCATGGTCAACAGCAACCCGGAGACGGTCAGCACTGATTTCGATACGAGCGACAGGCTGTATTTCGAGCCTTTGACGCTGGAGGACGTGCTTCACATCTACCGGCGCGAGGAATGCTGGGGCGCGATAGTACAGTTCGGAGGCCAGACACCCCTCAACCTGGCGCGCGATCTCGAGGATAACGGGGTTAACATCATCGGAACCAAGCCCGAAGGGATAGAGCGCGCCGAGGATCGCAAGAGCTTCTCCGATGTCCTGAACGGGCTCGGCCTCAGGCAGCCCGCGAACGGCATGGCATCGTCCATCGAGGAGGCTGAGGCGATAGCGGAGCGAATCGGCTACCCGGTCCTCATGCGCCCCTCGTTCGTCCTCGGCGGCAGGGCGATGGTGATCGTATATGACAAGACGGCGCTGCGCAGATACATGACGGAGGCAATCGCAGTTTCAGAGAAGAAGCCGGTCCTGATTGACCAGTATCTCGAGCACGCGAAGGAAGTTGATGTTGATTGCATATCCGACGGCGAGGATACCGTCATCGGCGCGGTAATGGAACACGTCGAGCTGGCCGGCGTCCACTCGGGGGACAGCGCCTGCGTAATCCCGGCGCACAGCCTCGCGCCCGAAGCGATTGACACGATACGCGCCCAGACGATCTCGCTTGCGCGCGCGCTGGATGTTCGCGGCCTGATGAACATTCAATACGCAGTGAAGGACGGCGTAGTCTACGTTCTCGAGGTCAACCCGCGCGCTTCGCGAACCGTTCCGTTCGTGAGCAAGGCGATCGGAGTGCCGCTGGCCAAGGTCGCGGCGCTCGTCATGGTCGGACGGAAGCTTAAGGACATCGGGTTCCTGAAGGAGGTGCGCCCGCGCCACGTGTCGGTTAAAGAGGCCGTCTTCCCGTTTTCGCGCTTCCCCGGAATTGACATCATCCTCAGCCCGGAGATGAAGTCAACCGGCGAGGTCATGGGAATAGACGCGAGCATGGGAATGGCCTTTCTCAAAAGCCAGTCGGCGGCGGGCAACATTCTTCCCGCTTCCGGCAACATTTTTCTGAGCATAAGGGACGAGGACAAGCCGGAGCTGATCCCGCTCGCCCGGAAGCTCGCGGACCTCGGGTTCGGCATATACGCGACGCTAGGCACAAGCACTGCCTTGTGGAATAACGGCATCAAGAGCAAGGCGTGCTTCAGGATTTCCAAGGGGCGCCCCAATGTCATGGACCTGATAGAGTCCGGCGGCATCGGCTGGGTGGTGAACACGCCGTCAAGCGGGGCGAGCCCGAAGGCCGACGAGATCAGGATGCGCGCGCACGCGGTGATAAGGCGCATACCGATAACGACCACGCTCGACGGACTCAATGCCGCCATCAACGGGCTGGAGGCGCTTCGCAAGATGAAGGCGATGGAAGTGTGCAGTCTTCAGGAATACCACAGGCACGCGCCGAAGCTGAACCTGGCGCCGACGCGCCGGGATGGCGGGACAACGGAACAATGAGTTATAACTGGACAATACAAAGAGAGAAGAAGGCTTTCCTGGCATTGGAGGATGGCTCCATATTCCGCGGCTGGTCCTGCGGCGCCCCCCGCGATGCCGTGGGAGAAGTCGTTTTCAACACAGGTATGACAGGCTATCAGGAGATACTGAGCGATCCCTCCTACAACGGGCAGTTCGTTGTTATGACCTGCCCGGAGATCGGGAACACCGGTGTCAACGCGGCGGATATGGAATCACGGCGCTTCTACGCGAACGGCCTGCTGGTGCACGAGATCAACGGGCCAAGCAGCTGGCGCTCCGAGGAATCGCTCGATGAATGCCTTGTCCGTAACGGCATTCCCGCGCTCGCCGGCCTCGATACGCGCCGCCTCACAGCCAAACTCCGCGACCAGGGCAGTATGAAGGGCTGTATTTCGGTAGAGGACCGGCTCACGGAGAACGAGGCGGTCAGGAAGGCGGTCGAATGGCAGGGACTGGACGGCCAGGATTACGCATCGGTCGTCACCTGTCCCGAATCATACCAATGGGATCCTGACGGCGACATCAGCAGGTCGTGGGGAATTGCCGGAGAGCTGCCCCCAACCGACATGAAGATAGTGGCTCTTGACTTCGGCATCAAGTGGAACATATTGCGAAGCCTGCGGTTGTGCGGGTTCGACACGACAGTCGTGCCGGCCAGGACCGACGCGGATGCGATCCTTGCCATGAAACCCGACGGCGTGTTCCTTTCCAATGGCCCCGCCGATCCGGCCGCCGTCACCTATGCAATCCACGCAGCGCACAAGCTGCTTGGCCGCGTGCCAATGATGGGCATCTGCCTGGGCCACCAGATACTCGGACTGGCCACCGGGGCGCGCACCTACCGCCTTAAGTTCGGGCACCACGGCTGCAATCACCCGGTAAAGGAACTGCGCACGTCGGCGACGGCCATAACTTCACAGAACCACAATTTCGCGATTGACCCTGACTCGATTGATGCCGCCAGGGTGGAAGTCACGCACCTGAACCTGAACGACGGAACGATTGAGGGAATCAGACACAGGGTTGCCCCGATGTTCGCGGTGCAGTACCATCCCGAAGCATGTCCCGGGCCCCGCGATTCACGGGCGCTGTTCGCGGAATTCAGAAAACTAATCAGGGACACCGGCAAATGAAATCATCCGACTGGGTTGCCATACTTGACTTCGGGTCTCAATACAGCCAGCTGATCGCGCGCCGCGTGCGCGAGCAGCACGTATATTCCGAAATCGTCCGGCACGACATTTCAGCGACAGATCTGGCGAAGCGCAGACCGTCAGGCATCATCCTCTCCGGCGGCCCGTCCAGCGTGTTCGAGCAGGCCGCCCCGCTCTGCGACCCAGGCCTGTTCAATATGGGCAAGCCAATTCTGGGGATATGCTACGGCATGCAGTTGACCGCGAAGATGCTGGGCGGAACGGTCAAGCCCGGCCGCGCACGCGAATTCGGGAACGCCGTCATACACGTCAGGGATGAATCGCCCCTCTTCCGCGGCCTGCCCGAAAATGTGAGCGTATGGATGAGCCATGGCGACCACGTCGAAATCATTCCCCCGGGCTTTCGCATTCTGGCCACCACTCCATCCTGCCCTGCCGCTGCCATGGGCGACGACTCGAAACAAATCTACGGTCTTCAGTTCCACCCCGAGGTGGTTCATAGTCCCAGGGGCGCCGAGATCCTGCGTCATTTCCTTTTCGACATATGCGGGTGCGCGGGCGACTGGGAAATAGCGCGCTTCATTCAGGAGAGCATTGCAGCGCTCAAGTTGAAAATCGGCGATGAACACGTGGTGTGCGGCCTGAGCGGCGGCGTCGACTCCTCCGTCGTGGCCGTCCTCCTCCAGCGCGCCATCGGCAAACAGCTTCACTGCATTTTCGTGGACAACGGCCTCCTGCGATTGGGTGAGGCGGAAGAAGTTGAAAAGACCTTTGCCGGCAGGTTTGGAATGAACCTGCGGGCCGTCAACGCCCGCGAGCTGTTCCTGGGCAGATTGAAAGGCGTGGTGGATCCCGAGATGAAGCGAAAGGCGATAGGAAGGACCTTTATCGAGGTCTTCGCCGAAGAAGCGCGGAAGCTGGGCGAGATCAAATTCCTCGCGCAGGGCACGCTTTATCCCGACGTGATAGAGAGCTCATCTCCCATAGGCGGACCCTCCGCCACCATCAAGAGTCATCACAACGTGGGCGGCCTGCCGGACGACCTTCAGTTCCAGCTCGTCGAACCGGTGCGGGAGCTGTTCAAGGACGAGGTGCGCGAGCTCGGCCGCGAGCTCGGGCTGCCGGACGACATAGTCAACCGCCAGCCGTTCCCCGGCCCCGGCCTGGCCGTGCGAATATTGGGCGAGGTCACAGCCGAACGGATCGCGCTCCTGCAGCAGGCCGATAAGCGCGTCCAGGAGGAGATCGCGACCATGAAGAATGCCGGCGACATATGGCAGTCATTCGCGGTTCTCCTGCCCGTCCAGACGGTTGGCGTAATGGGCGATAGCCGCACGTATGAGAACGTGGCAGCCCTGCGGATAGTTGAAAGCAGGGATGGTATGACAGCCGACTGGTTCCGCATGCCGCACGAGGTCCTCGCGCGTATATCGAACAGGATCATCAACGAGGTATCCGGCATCAACCGCGTCGTCTATGACATCAGCTCCAAGCCCCCCGCCACCATAGAGTGGGAATGACCGCGCAGGTTATGCGAAATCACATTCCGTACTCCTTCATGCGTTTGCGGAGCGTCATACGGCTCAGGCCGAGCTGCTTTGAGAGGTCGCGCTGGCTCATGCCGCGCGCGAGCGCGGAGCTTATGATTGTTTCCTCAACCGTCCGCATGAGCGTCTCGCGCGCGGCGGCGAGGTCGCCGGATGCCTCGCAGCAGCGCTCGGTCGCCCTGCGCACCTGTGAGATTTCGGACGAGACCTGGCTCCCGGCGGGCTTCTTGTCCTTATTCTTGTGATCGAGAATCTCGGTGGGCAGGAGCGACTGGAGCAGGGAGTCGCCGGGACTCATCACAACGGCGCGCTCGATGCAGTTCTCCAACTCGCGCACGTTTCCCGGCCACGGGTATTCGACAAGGAGATCGAGAACGTCGCGCGAGAGCTTGGTGACTTTCGTGTGATTCTCCTTGTTGTACTTGCCGAGGAAATGGTTCACGAGCAGCGAGATGTCGCCGCGCCTTTCGCGCAGCGGCGGCAACTGGATGGGGATAACATTCAAGCGATAGTAGAGATCCTGGCGGAACCGGCCGTGCCGGATCTCCTCTGCGAGGTCACGCGACGTTGCCGCCACAACCCGCACGTCAACCTCGATTGTCTGCGCGCTGCCGACCGGCTCGAACTGCCGTTCCTGCAGCACCCTCAACAGCTTCACCTGCAGATGAGGGCTCATCTCCCCTATTTCGTCGAGGAACAGAGTGCCCCCGTGCGCGATCTCGAACCGGCCCTTGCGATCACGAACGGCCCCGGTGAACGCGCCCTTGACGTGTCCGAACAACTCGGATTCGAGCAGGGTGTCCGGAAGCGCCCCGCAATTCACCTTGACAAAAGGTCCAGTCCCGCGCGGGCTGTTGTAGTGAACGATGTTGGCCGCAAGTTCCTTGCCCGTGCCCGTTTCGCCGGTGATCAGCACGGTCGCGCGCGAGCGTGCCGCCATGGCGGCCGTGGCCAGGACGGCGCGCATGGCCTCGCTCTCGCCGACCACATTATGGAGCCTGTAGCGCGTGCGCAGGTCGCGCAAATGGGTCTCGTTCCTCGCGAGTATCTCCTCCTTCTCCACGTGAACCATGCGGTTGATGCGTATCACCTGCGCTACGAAGGAGCCTACGATCGAGAGCAACCGCAGATCCTTCGAGAGCGCGGATTCCACGGCGAATGGACGGTCAACGCTCAGCGCTCCGACGACCTCATCGTCAACCCGGAGCGGAACGCATATGAAGGCGATCGGACTGGCTGGATCGCGCCGCCGCGTGACGGTCCTGTCAAGGAATCGCGGATCCTTTCCAATGTCCGGAACTATCTCGGGAACACCCGATTTCACCACGCTGCCCGTTATTCCCTCGCCGATCGAATACTCGCCGCGCTGCCGCTCTTCCGTTGAAAGTCCGTGCGCGGCGGCAATTTTGATTTTTCCGGACATCCTGTCAAGGAGCACAAGCGTTCCGCGCATCATGCCCAGCTCGCTGGCCAGGATCTGCATGATGCCCTCGAAAAAGGAGTTCGGGTTGAGCGCGCTGCCAAGCACCTCGCCAATGCGGGACAGCAGCGCCAGTTCGCGGCCCTCGCGCGACTCCGCTATAACGCGCAGGCTGCCCGAAGGGGCGATCACGAACTGCTGAGGGACGCCTATTTCCAAGCAGGTCCTGTTTGCCGCCTTGATGACGGTCAGCGTCTGCACGCCGCGGACAACCGCGACATCCAGCACCACCTGGGTTACATGGCGAAGCTTGGCGAGGAACTGGGCGGAATGCGCCTCCTTTTCGAGCAGCCAGCATGCGATGGTGTTGAGGTCGAAGAGGCGCGGACAATAGTAGCTGAAGAACTTGAGCGCCTTCTCCTCATCGCCCCAGAGCTGGAGCATTCCTGTGAGGCTGTCGAAAACGTAGCCTGCTCCGTTGCCGGCACCGAGATCAGCCAGGGCGTTCTGCATCTGTGCCGGGTCAGCCGGATCATCGAGATGAACCGGAGCGCGCATCCCGCGACCCTGTGCTCCCTCCAGGAAATCGAGAAAAACCCGGTCCTCGTTGCCCTTACCGGATGAGAAGCAGTCAACCAGGATGAAGCGCTCCCCGGACATCAGTCCGGCATATTCTCCGGCAATGGCCTGCGGCGACCGGTTGAAGCTTACGTAGACGACGGGCGCCTTTTCCCTCTCGCGCGCAGAGATAAAGGCTGAGATGAACTTGTTTATGGGCGCGCCGGAGTTGGCTTCCCATACAATATTATCGCCGATTATGATTCCGCCCGCCAGTCTGTCAACTTCCGGGACCCCTGTTGTAGCCTGCCTGGCCATGAAAACACTCCTTGTGAAAGCAAGCCTGAATCCTGCAGCTGAATTCTTTTCGACCTGTCTGCACCCGACACGCACGGTCAGGCAGTGACTGCGCCACAGGCGGTGCAGGCGGGCGGACAAAACTCACATTAAATTGAATCGGAGAAGAGTTTCAAACAGAAGGAAACCAAGATCATAATGACCTCACGTCACGGATTCAGGAGGACGATATGAAGTGGTGCACCCGAGAGGATTTGAACCTCCACGACCTTGCGGCCACAAGGACCTGAACCTTGCGTGTATGCCAATTT
>CAYWJE010000027.1:0-20974 GCA_964458525.1 uncultured Verrucomicrobiota bacterium | reverse complement strand
AAATTCCATCAATGAAAGCAAGATAATGAAAATAGCTGAACAAATGACTGCCGATTTGAAAACGTTGCATCCTGACGAACTGATGCTTGTCCATCAAATCATCTTGTCTTTGAAGTCGAGATCTTTACATATATCTCGTCCCCGAAATTTATCGGCAAGCAGACAGGTAAGAACCGCCTTGAAAAAGTGTCCCAGCTCTTGGTCCAATGATATTCTTGCTCACCGGGAAGATCGTATATGAACCTGTTTTTCGACACATCAGCTCTGGTGAAACTATTCCACGAAGAACAAGGGTCCGATCGTACAATAGAAATGGTTGAGAGGGAGAATAATGACATTTGGGTTCTCGATCTGGTGCGCATAGAGTTCCTCAGCGCGCTGTTTAGAAGATTGCGAAGCGGAGAAGTGAATGATTCGCAAGTGAAGAAAGCAAGCGAAGGTTTTTTCAATCAGTTGAATGATTTCCACGTTGAGCCTATGAACCAGGCCGTACTCCGCGAGGCCGAATATCTGATGTGTACGCATGGTCCGGCAAATGGATTAAGGACTTTGGACGCGCTTCACTTGGCCGCTTTCAGTCTTATCGCAGAAAAAGATTGGCGGTTTGTGACGGTGGACGGCAACCAGGCTCAGGTTGCGTGCACTCTGGGATGGACCGTGTTAAACCCTCTTGAGACATCAGGCAATATGCGCAAGTCGTAATGCGTGAGTTTGCGTTCCTCCAACATCGCGGAATCCAAGCTCCCGAAATCTTACTGGACAAGCTATTGACACTAATATAAAAACGATCAATGTTTCTCGTTTTTCTCTTTTTCCCTCAATTTAACCGGACAAACTGATGGAAGCTTATGTACTGCTGATTGTGGGCGCCGTTCTCGTCAACAATTTTGTGTTGACCCGGTTCCTGGGCATCTGCCCCTTCCTGGGCGTTTCGAAGAATCTGCCCACCGCGCTTGGCATGAGCATGGCCGTCATCTTCGTGATAACAAGCGCATCGGCCGTCACCTGGGCTGTTTCCGCCTTCATGCTGGAGGAAACGGGGCTTTTCGGCATTGACCTCACTTATCTTCAGACGATTGTCTTCATTCTCGTGATCGCGGCGTTCGTGCAGTTCGTCGAGCTGGTGATCAAACGGCTCAGCCCTGCGCTCTACAGCGCGCTAGGCATCTTTCTCCCCTTGATAACCACCAACTGCGCGGTGCTCGGCGTCGCCGTCATCAACATTCAGAAAAAGAGCGGTTTTCTCGAAAGCGTGGTATTCGGATTCGGCGCCGCGGCCGGGTTCGCGCTGGCGCTCATTATTTTCACCGGTTTGCGCGAAAAGATTGACCGCGCAAATCCGCCGAAGGCGTTCCAGGGCACGGCAATCGCGCTTGTCACAGCCGGCCTGCTCAGCCTTGCTTTCATGGGGTTTGCGGCTTTGATTAAGATGTAGGACAAAAGGATGACAAAAGCTCTTCTTGATGCCGCCCTGGTAGTGGGCGGGATAGGACTTTTCTGCGGGATAGTCCTGAGCGTCGCTTCGCGCTTTCTGGGGATCAAGGAAGATCCGCGCGTCGAGACGGTCGCCGGGCTGCTGCCGGGCGTGAACTGCGGCGCGTGCGGCTTCGCCGGTTGCCTCGACTACGCCAAGGCAATCGTCCTGCAGGGCGCGAAGATCACGGAGTGCAAGCCGGGCGGAACTGAGACTGCCTGCAAGATCGCTGCGTTCATGGGCGTCGAAGCCGAGGTCTGCGAGAGAAAGGTGGCCATTGTGCTGTGCGGCGGCGATGATGAAGCCGCGAAGCGCAAATTCCTCTACAACGGCGTGGCTGATTGCGCCGCCGCCGATCTCGTGGGCGGGGGCGACAAGGCGTGCGGCTACGGCTGCCTCGGGCTCGGCTCCTGCGCCAGGGTCTGCCCCGTGAATGCCATCGAGATCACCGGCAAACGGCTCGCTGTCGTGCATCCCGAACTCTGCATCGGATGCGGACTTTGCGTCGCCGCCTGTCCGCGGCATCTGATCCAGCTCGTTCCGGAAAACAGGACAATCCACGTTCTGTGCAAATCAAAGGAGCGCGGGCCGGCGGTGAAGAAAAAATGCTCCGTCGGCTGCATCGGCTGTTCGCTCTGTGCGAAGCAGACGGACGCCATAAAGATGGACGGACCCCTGGCCGTTGTGGATTACGACAAGCCGCTGGATAACGAAGAGGTTATCGAAAAATGTCCGCAGAAGACAATCGTCAAGCGGTCGGGCAGAAAGGCGGAGGCTGCCGCATGAAGACAATTCGCGCATATTTTGCATCACGCGGCGGACTGCATCCGCGCTATCACAAGCGCTCAGCCGCGAGCCCTATTGAGACCATGCCTCTCCCGGCAAAATTGTCGGTCTGCATGAGCCAGCACCTCGGCGCGCCTGCCAAGCCGGTTGTGGCAAAGGGCGATTCCGTGACACGCGGCCGGCTTATCGCCGAAAGCGGCGGGTTCATATCAGCGCCCGTCCACGCGCCGACGTCGGGCAAGATCTCGGCGATCGGCGAGAAGCCGGCTTTATCCGGAAGGCCCTGCGTTTTCATTGATATCGAGCCGGACGGGGAGGATAAATGGGTGGACAGCATCACGCCCCGCCCGGATTGGAGAGAGGTCGAGGGAAAGAAGCTGATCGAGCTTGTGGCCGATGCCGGGATCGTGGGAATGGGCGGAGCTGGCTTCCCGGCGCATGTGAAACTCTCGCCGCCGCCGGCCAAGCCGATAGACGTGCTCATCATCAACGGCGCGGAGTGCGAGCCCTACCTCACCGCCGATCACCGGCTGATGGTTGAGGAGCCGGACCGGATATGGGGCGGTGTTGAAATAGCTCGCCGGATTCTGAACGTGAAAAGGGTTTGCGTTGCTATAGAGGACAACAAACCGGACGCCATAAAGGCCATGGAAGGAGTTATGGCCGGCTCCGATGCGGAGCTGGTGATCTTGAAGTCGGAATACCCGCAGGGCGCGGAGAAGCAGCTTATTTATTCGGTCACGGGCAGGGAAACGCCTTCCGGCGGACTGCCTATGGATGTCGGGGCGCTGGTCCAGAACGTAGGCACCTGCGCGGCCATGCGCGATGCCATCATCGAGGGCCGCCCGCTCACGGAGCGAATCGTCACGGTGTGCGGCAGCCTGGTTAAAACCCCCAAGAACCTGCGTGCCCGGATCGGGACGGCCTTCTCCGACCTCGTGGAGTTCTGCGGCGGACTCACGGGCGCGCCCGCCGGAAAACTGATCTGCGGCGGCCCGATGATGGGGCTCGCGCAAAGCTCGCTCGATGCGTCCGTCACCAAGACCACATCCGGTGTACTCCTGCTCGCGCGCAGCGAGGTCGAGCCCTTTTCCTCCATGCCGTGCATAAGCTGCGGACGCTGCGTCCAGGCCTGTCCCATGTCGCTCATGCCCTGCACGCTGAGCGAGCTGATCGAGGCCGAGAATTACGACGACGCGGAAGCCGAGAACGTGATGGACTGTATCGAGTGCGGCTCCTGCGCGCACGAGTGCACGGCGCACCGGCCGCTCGTCCAGCACATGCGCCAGGCAAAAGCGGTCATCACCGCGCGCCGGCGCGAAAAGAAATAGAACCGAAAGAGAGGGGCGGCGGGACAAGGCCCGCCTGCAACGCTTGTGCGTAAGCACTGCGGGCAGGCTGTCCCGCCCTACCGTTTGCATCTCTGGTAGGGCCGCACAGCCTGTGCGGCCTACGAATTGCAGACGATCCGGGTAGTTACATCAGAAAACATGACATGAACGAAACCGAACAACTCTGGATAGCGAGCTCTTCGCCGCACGCGCATTCGGGCGATTCCGTGCGGAAGGTGATGCTCGCCGTTATTCTGTCGCTTATTCCCGCCGGCGCGGCCGCCATCTGGTTTTTCGGGTGGGACGCTATCCGGCTCATTGCGGTGTGCGTGATAACCTGCGTGCTCTCGGAGGCGCTGGCCCGCAAGTGGATGAAGCGGAATATCGGAATAGACGATTTGAGCGCCGTTGTGACCGGCCTGCTGCTGGCCTATAACCTCCCGCCCGCTTTCCCGAGCTGGATGGCCGCGGTGGGCTCGATCGTGGCGATAGTCATCGCCAAGCAGGTGTTCGGCGGGATCGGTTACAATGTATTCAATCCCGCGCTCATAGGACGAATCTTCCTGCTGATCGCGTTTCCGGTCCAGATGACCACATGGAGCAGCTGGCGGATTCCCTCTCCCGCGGAGGGGGTGGATGCCGTTACCACGGCCACGCCGCTCGGTCTGCTGAAGACCACTCTACAAATGGGCGGGACCATGCCGTTTCATTTCGACGGCGCGACGGCCTGGAACTTCTTTCTCGGCGCGCGCAACGGCTGCATAGGCGAGGTGTCCATCTTGTGCCTGCTGATCGGCGGAATCTACCTGCTGTGGCGGCGCTGCATCTACTGGCAGGTCCCTGTGTGCTACATCGGGACGGTGGCCGTGTTCTCCGGGATCCTTTGGATTCTGGATCCGGCAACAAACTTGAACCCGCTTTTCCACCTCCTAACCGGCGGCCTGGTGCTTGGCGCATTCTTCATGGCGACCGACATGGTCACCACGCCTGTCACCAAGTGGGGCATGGCGTTCTTCGGGATCGGCTGCGGCATTCTGACCATGGTGATCCGCAAGTGGGGCGGCTATCCGGAGGGCGTGAGCTTCTCCATCGTGCTGATGAACGCCATCACGCCTCTGATCAATCGCGCCACGAAGCCGCGAGTGTTCGGACGGGGCAGAAAAACGGCGCAAAGCGGGAAATAGGAGCGGTGATTTTGCCTATTGAAATATTCATGCAAGACGGTCCGCGGGAACGCGGCCCCTCCCGAATCCAGGAAATCAAGATCTCTTGAACGGGAGGGACGGCATCCTGCCGTCCGCCTTCTGCTCCTTCAACCGCCATGATAGGATTACAATGAAAGATATGTTAAAAATGGTGGTGGTGCTTGGAGTCATCTGCGTGCTCGCGGGCGGCCTGCTCGCCGTGGTGAACCGCGTGACCAAGGACCCCATCGCGGCGGCGATGCGCGAGGAGAAGATGAAGGCGATGCGCGTGGTGCTGCCGGACTACGATAACGACCCCATGACCTGCACGAACACCGTTATCGAGAATGGAAAGACGTGGGTTTTCCACGTAGCGACGAAGGACGGCAAATTCACCGGCGCCGCATTCGAGGCGGCTTCCGACCAGGGCTACAGCGGCACGATCAGGATCATGGTCGGCGTGAAGGCGGACGACACCATCCAGGGCCTGGAGATACTGCAGCAGACCGAGACGCCAGGACTGGGCGCGCGAATAGCGGAGAGCTCCTTCCGCGACCAGTTCAGAAGCAGGAACATCCTGAACACGAACTGGAAGGTCAAAAAGGACGGCGGCGATATTGACGCCATCACCGGCGCCACAATATCGCCGCGCGCGGTCCTCGACGCCCTGCGGGCTGGCCTGAAAGTCTACTCCGCCCACAAGGCCGACATCGCCGCCGAAGCCCCCTAGCTTCTCAAACGCGAACGCTTCAAATGCCTTTTTTGCGCGTATGCGAGAATAAAGTCAATTTCCTTATGGGCATCAGTATTTCAGAAAATCTTGCGCGGAGATCGCGATCTTTGGAAAGACTTTTCTAACGGGTTTATCGAAAGTTACAAACGGCACGCCAAGATATTGAGCCAAGACGACAAACTCTCCGTCATAGGCACTGATGCTATCGTGGAATGTAATTTCCAAAACTGAATCAGAGGGAATGGCATACTCGCGATCCCTCAAGAGGCATTCTGCTTTTTCCATTGTCACTTGGGCCTGTTGCAACGACATGCCTTCATGGCGCATATAGAGTGTCAGAATGTTTCTCAGTTCCGATCTACATAACAAGGGTACGGCCCATTCCGCGTCCTTGAGAAACACTTGATCGGCCAACGAGCTATTGTCGCCCGGGATAAGCAAGTAGGCGATAAGATTTGAATCTGCAACAATCATGGTCGACCTTCTTCATTGGCCATTGTGATTAGATGATCGTTCAATTTTCCCGGAAGGGATGCTCGATGGTTTCGGATATCAAGCAGCATGGCGTTGGCATTAAATCTTGCAGGCACAACGCTGATTTTCAGACAAGCCAATGCCTCTTTATTCAGGCTTCGGCCATGCTGTTTCGCCCGCTGCTTTAGGGCGGAGTGAACGAACGGAGGAATGTCTTTCAGAGTTATGGTTTTCATGGTTTCACCATATCACAACCATCATGGTTGTCAACGGGTTCTTCATTGTTGTTCTTCATTGTTGCATGGAGAAAACATATCTGGCGGAAGCGGAGAGGCTATCACTCCGCTCATCATCCGCGTCCCCCGGTTGAGTCATACTTACAAGCAACCTGCCCCTGGACGGCAACGCAATTGGCCTCATCAGTTCCAAGTGGATCCCGTCTATCATGCTTACATGATGGTGCAAGCAAAAATATCCGATGAGGCTCTTGCAAAACCTCCGGTGACGCGACGGAGCGCGTCCCTCCAAAGGTGTTCATGGAGGGCCACGCTCCGTCGTGGCCGTCCGTGGACAGAGAGGTTTTGCAGGAGCCGCTGTTCTGCCGAAAATCAGGATTTTGCGCGGCTACGCGAAAATATCCTGCATTTTTTCGTGGGGAACCTTCGTCTCCTCTTCCTGATCCATCAGCTCCCACATCTCGTTCTGGTGGAGCCAGATTGGATCTGCATTTCTTTGGATGAATTCGTCCACGGGAAGTCCCTCGACGGTAGGTGCGCGCTTGACGCGTTTCTGCTTCCCGCAGATGAACACGGTCTCGTACATCTCGCGGCGACGCTTCTTCTCCGCCTTTTCGGCGGGCGTGAGCTTTCGTTTCCGCTTCATCATCAATTTATCTTTCCGTTCCCAACGCCGTCGCTGAGCATTTTCCGAAGGCCGTCCGCGGCCTTTGGAAATATGCTCCGGCGTCATGTTCGCACACTGATCAAAATGCTCTCACGATCGTCAGTTCGATGTACGACTTGACGGCTTCTTCGCCCTTCTTCGTGAATCGGAGCACGCCGTCGTGCTCCTTAATCCAGCCTTGGTCGTCGCGCAGTTGCGCGACGACATCCTCAATCTCCTTCCGGGATGAGACGTGCTCCATTCGGCAACAGAACTCGTCCAGTACAAGTTCCTTCCCTTGGTACAGATAGCGGAGGATCGCCTGCCCCACGAAGGGCAGGCGACCGTGGATGAAGTAGGGTGTCTGGTCTATTTGCGCTCTGATCTGCCGAGTCAGTTCCTTCAGGTCGGTGATCTCGCTCTCCGCCTTGGACATTCGGGCGCGAGTTTGCGCTTCAAATCCGTCTATGGAGGCCTTGAATACGGCAATCTTATCGAGATTACCGAAGAGAAGGAAGGCCAGTCCTGTGAGGAAGGCGGTTCCCACGACGATCAGGTTCCCGCTTGCGCCTTGCCACAGGGCAAAGCCCAAGGACGCACATCCGAGGACTGTCAGTATCGTATTCATCTCATGCGAACGAATAGTCTTTTATCCCAAGTACTGCGAGTATACAACGCTGGCATGTGCATACAAGCGCAAATCGCAGCATTTGGGATAAACCCCTCCACGGGCGGGCAGGAATGTGTTGTCGAAGATCCGCCGGTGGCGGAAACGGAGCCGTCTTCGCGCAGGGCGCTACGCCGCGCCAGGGCCGCGGTGACTATGGGGTTCGGCGAGGGCATTGCCGAGTTCGGGCGCCCGGACGGCAGCAGAGCGGCATCTTTGGGCGTTTCCCGCCTGCCGAAAGGTGTTGGTTGGATGCTCATGGCCGAAGTTCGGCTGTTCCGCAGGACGCGGTTTATTGTGATTTAATAGAACCGCGTCTCGTAAGGGTGACATGACCGACTCCTTCTTTCGGTTAGTTCGGCTTTATGCCTGTCTGCCGCCTGCTTGCGCGTCGCGCAGGCAAGTGCCCGGCACAGGCAGGCCGACTACCGTTGAAGTCAGTCTACCCCTTTGGAAATACAAAAACCGCTACGCAGTTTCTCACTCCGCGCAGCGGTTCCGTTCAACGCCGAATTTCAGCAGCGGCGCGTATAGCTCTGTACGCTACAAAATCTTGTTCGCTCAGTGCATCGCCGTGGCCAAGCTCATATCAGAGCGGAGTAGATCGTTCACGACTTTGCTCATGTCCGCTTTTTTCTGCTCGGCGATCCCGGAGACGAAGACTCTGACTTCGTCATCAAGGTATACTGGAATATTGAGCTTCGCGTCTGATCGATAGAATTTGCCGCGCTCTGCATTCGTGAAGTCGTATTCTTTTTTCATTGTTTATTCTCCGTACTGTCTTATCTGGTTAGCTGTAGCCTTCCTACACGAGAATATCCGTATACGTGCATGCTCGGAATCAATCTGCTCAAACGTGTGGTGTACCACCAGCAGACCACTGCCAACCGATAGCCCCAAAGTTACCCATCTATCTTCTGTCTTGCTATGCTCATCATCATACAGGGAGGCAGCCTTGGGATCACGAAACACTGTGGCACCTTGCTCAAAACTCACGTGATGCTTGTGTCGATTCTGTTTGGCTTTCTCCGGATCCCACTCGAAATCATACCGCATCATTTGGCCATGCCCTCCTACTCATGCATAACAACATAGCACAGCGCACCGCTGGCATCAATTCTTCTTTCCGAGCGAACGGCGGCTGTTGAGCGCAACTGACCGAGGGCGGAAGCGAAGCTTCCGACAGCGGGCAGTTGCGCTCGAACGACTGGACAATCATTTTCCTGAGTTGCTCGTGATCTCGGCGTACAGTTTATCGGCAATGTTGGCGGCATGTGTCTTGAGGAAGCGTTTCTGCTCCCACCTAATGTACCACTTTGGGAGCTTTATCGGACCTGTCATACGGAAGAAGTGGCTCCTCAAGGCGACATTGAAGTGAGCAAGGATACTGTCCATATGGCACACAAGAGGACATCCGTACTCCCTTTCATTTCTGACGGTCCATTCGTTCCACTTGATGAGAAAAGTCCAATAGGCAGTCTCCAAATTATAGTGCAGACCGGAGGACTTGCCAATCCTTTCTTCGATCGTGTGGCCATACATCTCCTCTATGGCGGTAGCATCGCCAAATGTCTTCCCCGACGCAATCATGCTAAAGAATTCTGACAGAAGCATATTAGCATTTAGCTTGTAGTCTTCGATGGAGTCCTTGCCGACGAATGATTCCGGCCGGGGATTGCCGATCTCCATTCCATCCCACCGTGCTTTCAATATACCTTCCGGATGGAGCTTGCACTGGAGCTCCTTAAGTTCGTCGTATCTCTCTTGCGGAGTACCCGGTTTAAAACATCGTCGAGCGGCTTTCTCGTAAAACTCCCAGAACGGATGGTCAAGCATGGCTGTATCTCCTTTCATTCTTTTGTCCAACGCGCCGGTGACTGCCCGGTCGCAAAGTATAGGTGTCCGAAGGACAACCTATACGCTTGCGACCGGGCAAACCACTGGACGCAGGCACCGGCGCGTTCGCGGCGCGCGTAGCGCGCCGGAACGGCGAGGGTCATGCGCGGGCGGGTAGCCCGTCGCCTGCACCCTTTTGTTCGCAGTCCTTAGTGATTTGCTTCTTTCTCAAGGTCCTTCAGGTACGCCAGCACGATCAGTCCAATGATTGGGAGGAAACCCATTAGGCACCACGCGGCGCTCCTGCCCTTTGCCTTGGCGTAGTAGGCAAGGCCAATCATGAGGAGAACGGTCCCCGCACTTAGGACGAGTGGCTGCCCAATGCCTGCTATCTGGAGGACAAATCCGGGGATTCCCCACGCGAGACTGATGTTGTTGTACTTCTTTATCATTTTTTCCCCTTTCTTCTGCGAACATAATATTCTACGTCAACGTTCACGGATAAGATAGCAGGTCGGTTTCGATGAAACAATCTTTTCATTTGAACTTCTTCATTGAATCTTATTGCTCAATTAACGTATATTCTTGCTGTGGGTGATTGGGATGGAATACACAATCTCAAGGAAACAGACATAACACCGATCGAGAAACTCAAGTCCGAGCTCGGCGAGCTTTTTCAGCTCGATCAGGCCGGCCTGAAAGTCTTCTCCGCCCACAAAGCCACCATCGCCGACGTAAACAAGGCTACGTCCTACGCGAGTACGACATCCCCGATCACGTACGGTCCCTCCGAGGCATCGGCATGGCCACGGTCTTCCTCCTGTTAATCAAGCAGCGCACATGCCTCGGCGGCAGCCAAGGTCTGGTCATCCTCGATCCAGACGCCGTATGCGTCGTCGTAGATCACACGCTCGTGCCGTTTGCGGTAAATGCCTTGAATCGTAATCTCGATATGGTGCAGATCCTCCGTAGGCATCTCCGGCAATGTCGCCTCAATTTCCGCTACTGTTTTCATGATGTGCTACTATAACAAATTGCGCCCCGCAAGGTATTTGTTCTGCCGAAAATCAGGATTTTGCGCGGCTACGCGAAACTATTCTGCATTTTTTTGTGGGGAATCTTCGTTTCCTCTTCCTGATCGTGGAGTTCACGCTTCGGCGCGCCAGCGACGATAGCGTGCAACTCATGGTTGGCCCATGATCAGCCTGTCGTACTCCACGTGAGTGCCGATCCAAACCCACAGGAATCCAGTGGGTTCGGGCACGGCAAGCGCACGGTGGTGGATACCCACACGAGCCGACCAGAGTTTGCCTGTCTTCTTGAAATGAAGGGATGGGTGACGAGGGTCGCGCTGGAGCAAGGCGAAGCTCTGCTCGGCGACCCTCCGTATCTCCGGCGGCAGGGTATCGTAGCAGCGCCAGAAACGTCGGTTCGTTCGGTGCATCAGAGCGGCCTCGTATCGCCGGACTCGATATCTCGCAGAGCCTCCTCCACGAGGAAGTCGAGCTTCCCCTCGGCGCTGTCGCGCTCAATCTGCGCATCCCACGTCTTCCAGTCCTTCTCCACGATCCAGTCATGGATTTTGGAGAACTGGTCACTCGGCAGTTGCTCAATCGCACGCTCGATTTCCAATACTGTTGTCATGCCGACAATATACCTCCTTCTTGCGAAACGGGCAATCTTGTTCTTAGTCGTGGCCAACATAATATTCTACGTCAACGTTCACGGATAAGATAGCAGGTCGGTTTCGATGAAACAATCTTTTCATTTGAACTTCTTCATTGAATCTTATTGCTCAATTAACGTATATTCTTGCTGTGGGTGATTGGGATGGAATACACAATCTCAAGGAAACAGACATAACACCGATCGAGAAACTCAAGTCCGAGCTCGGCGAGCTTTTTCAGCTCGATCAGGCCGGCCTGAAAGTCTTCTCCGCCCACAAAGCCGGCATCTCCGTCGCGGACGAGAAATACTCTTCTTGTCCCCGCCGGGACGGCGGACTGAAGAAGGATTGACTCCTTTAACTCACAGAAGGCAGTTACCATGAACGTCGGAGATACATGGAACGAGTCGGAGCTTTTCAATGACGCGCTGACCGGACGCCCCGTGCGCCGGCTGACCACGCGCGGACGAATCAACCAGACTCCTACCTACCACACGAATTCCGGGTTCACGGCGGACGGCCGAAGCCTGGCCTTCGCATCAGTCCGCGACGCCGCCACCTGGATCATCCGCGCCGACGTCGAAACCGGAGAGCTCACAGCGCTCTGGCGGGCGCCCGGCATCGGGGATCGCAGCTATATCCACCGCGGGATGAGCCTCCGTTTTCCCGATGTGGACGGACGCGGAATCTGCGGCAACCGAGTGTGCATGGCGCCCCGCGCGCAGACCGTGGTCTTTGCCGTGGAGCGCAGTGTTGTGGCGGTGGACATCCGGACCTGCCGCTCTCGCGTGCTGCTCGATGATTGCGGCGACGAATGGATCTTCGGCGCGCCCTGCGTTTCGCCGGATGAGCAGTACGTCGCGTTCGCGCTGAGCTCGTCCCATCCCGAAATGCGCGGCGGGAAGTTGACGCTCACGCCAAAAAGGCGCTACCTGGACTACGCACATTCCCTGCGATTTGTCCGCGTGCCGATGGACGGCTCCGGCGCGATGGAGCTGCTCTACGAACATCCGGCTCCGGCGCAATCCGCGCACTGCGCTTTCTGTCCCGTTGACGGCAACCTTCTCTATTTCGATCTCGACCTGCCCCCGGCCTACTGGTGCGGCGGGGACGGAATGACGCCCCGTATCTGGCTGCTGGATATCAACAGCCGCCAGGTTCGTCCGCTCAAGCGCAACTACCCGGGTCGGTTCCAGGTGCACCAGGCCTGGCTGTGGGACGGTTCCGGCATCTGCTATCACGGCGCGGCCACGGGCGGCGGCGAATATTTCGGCGTCGCGAACGTGGACGGGAAAACGGTTTGGGAAGAAGTGTTCCCGCAAGCAAAGGCGTATGGCCACAACACGCCAGACGCCCGGAAGCGCGCGTTTATCATTGACGGGATGTTTTCAACAGATAAGCTCCAGTGGCTGTACTGGGGGGATCTGGCAGGGGGAACGCCCAGGCTGGAGCCGATTTGTCTTCATTCAACCGAGTGGGACGGGCTACCGGGCCAGTACTCGCATCCGCATCCGCTGACCGATCCGGCGGGCCGATTCGTTTCATTCACCGCCGCCCGCGGAGGGCGGTCGGACATCTATGCGGTTCAAATATGAAATTCACGGCAATAGATTTTGAGACGGCGAACGGCTCGCGCTCCTCGGCATGCGCCGTCGGCCTCTCCTTCGTTGAGAACGGTGAAATCACCGGCCGCCTGTACCAGCTCATCCGTCCGGAGCCGGCGTGGTTCGACCCGTTCAACGTCTCGATCCACGGCATAACCGCGGCAGACGTGGCCGACGCCCCGACCTTCACGGATTTCTGGCCGACGCTCGCGAGCAGCATCAGGGGCCCGCTGGTGGCGCATAACGCCGCCTTCGACATGGGGGTGCTCAGAGCAGCCCTCGACGAGACCGGTATCCCGTACCCGGACGCCGACTACTTCTGCACGCGGGTCATCTCAAAGCTTACATGGCCGCAGCGGCCCACCTATACACTCGACCACCTGGCCAAAGCTCTGGATATCCAGTTCAGGCATCACGACGCGGCGGAGGACGCGCGAGCGTGCGCGCTCATTGCCATCGAAGCATGCCATGCGCGCGGCGCGGCATCGCTCTACGATTTTCGGGAGCTTTGCGGCGTGCGGATTGGCGCCCTCTTTCGCGGCGGCTACTCTCCGTGCGGCGGCCCGCGCTCACGGCGGCCCCCTTTGACGGATCGGGAGAGGAGAAGATTTCCGAATAGAAGACAAAGGGCGGATGGAAATCTTTGATTCCATCTGCCCTTTTCGAAAATCCGTGATCAGGCTTACGCGGGATCACTTCTCCGTCTTTTCATTTCCCTTTTCAGCACGGCGTACGGCTTTCTCAGCCTCGCGTTTTTCCGGAGCGGCGTTCAACATGGCGACTTTCTCGCCATGTCTCGCCTTTGTTCAGCCGTGGGATCAGATGAAACCTCAATCTGGGAAAATTCGACGACAGCCTTTTTTCTATTCTGGACCGGATGGCATCAATCTCGGAGAGCTTGGCTGCTCCGCCGAAAATCAGTTCGATCTGTATGATTCGCATCTCGCCGCTCAGCTGGGTGTAGATATTGCCAATGTTTTCAAAGAAATCGAACTCCTCCGAAATTGCCGCTAAAATCTTCAACTGCTCAACTTCCGAAAGCGGCATGTCGACGAGCGCGGAGAAATTGTCCCGCACCATGCGGATACCGCTCCACAGCATGTAGAGCCCGATAAGGACAGAGAGCGCCACGTCCGTCATCAGGGAGATATTTATCATCCCCGCCCTCGTCATAAGCAATCCCATCATAAGGCCGAGAAGTATGAACAGATCCTCCGCGAACATGATCTTTATGTTGAGATGGTATGAGCGCATCATCGGAGAGCAATGCGGATACCTGTCAACCAAGCGCCTCACCCACAGATACAGCCAGACAGATCGGGCCAGCGATATGAGCATCGGTATCTGGGCCATTCCGAAGTCTATCGCTTCAGGAGGATGGACTGTGCGCTCAGCCGACCCGTAGAATATGCAGAACGACAACGGGATAAAAAGCGCGCCCAGAAAACATGCCGACATGTTCTCAAACTTTCCCGCACCCATGGGGAAATTGAAGACATTCTGCCCGATGATGCACCGTATCGCAAAGAAATTGAAGACATGCAGAGAAATTGACAGAAGGCTCGCAAGCGCCACGGAGAGAATTGCGAGCGAGCCAGACAAGACCCCCGCATACATGGCAATGGCGGTGAAGGCGATTAGCGAAAAGAGTGAGCCTTCTATCAGCCTCTTGAGGCTTTTTGATTCCTGGATGTATTCGATATCCATCTAATGAGGATTGGGTTCAGAGCCCGCCTTCGTGTCTTTGTTTTAGGTTATTGTCTGCTTTCTTTGGCCTGATAAACCATATTCTCAATGGCCTGGATCTGATTTTGCTTCTTACTATCTTCCACCTTCTCACTCAAGATTTATTTTGCGATAAGCAAGACGCGATCCACGGCTGCATCATTCTCGGAAATGACGGCTCGGTCAGAAACCGAGCCCTGCCTTTGGCTTGGTAAACTTGGCAAGCTTGGCGGTTCTTCATTTCAACGCCTCCTTCTTCGCCTTGCTGAGTTCATCGTGGCGGCCAATCTGCGCCCAATACTGGCTATAATAGGGAGTGCTCATGCAATTTGTTTCACTACCATCCCATGGGCTTCCATTATCCAACATTTTCAATCATAAAGGTGCTTTCCTATGGGACGCCACTGATTCTGATACTACCTCAACTTCCCGGCGGACAGGCCAAGCCGCCGCTCTCCAAAGCGGTTCTGCCGCGAAAGGCAGCAGCGCCTTACGGAAACTGCCATGCACGCCCCGCCGGGCCCAGTGACTATTCTCTTGTCGAAATCCACGCCGGCTCCTATTATTGCCCTCATCTGTTGAACTCAATCCACAAGAGAAAGGCGGTTTCATAATGAGAAAATATTTGCTCCTTCTGATGATGATGGTGTGTGCAGGCGCTGTTTCCTGCAGGAAGCATGACGTTCGTATGGTTGTTGTCGCTGTGCCGGGGCTCAAGAGTCCGGAGTGCGCAAAGTTCATCCAGGAGGCCTTTATGAAACAGCCGGGCATCAGGTCCGTGCAGCCGGATTTCCAGCAGCGCACGCTGACAGTGACCTACGACTCGATGGTGATTGCCATCAAGAATATCGAGTTCGTAATAGCCGAGGCGGGGTTTGACGCGAACGATGAGAAGGCGCGGCCCGAAGGCGTCGCAAAGTTGCCGCCGGCATGCAGGGATGAAGAGGTTCTTCCGTAATAACCACGGGGGCGAGTGGTGAAATTGGCAGACACGCAAGACTTAGGATCTTGTGCCGCAAGGCTTCCGGGTTCAAATCCCGGCTCGCCCACCAGGTTGCCGGGAACAACACCTCAAATGCCGTAGTATTTTTCCACCCAGGTCCTTATCGTGTCCTCGTGCATTCCGACAATTTTCATCTCGCGCTCGGCATTTTGAGGCGAATCGGAGGCATGCGCGGCGTTCACCATAATGTTGCTTCCAAATTCGCGCCGCACCGACCCGACATCCGCCTTGGTGGGATCGGTCGTTCCGAGCAGGTTGCGGATGATGGCAATGGCGCTGCCACCCTTATATGCGAGCGCAAGCGAACGCTGCAGACCATCGGCTTTCTTCTCCGCTTCTGAGCACTGCAGCAAGTCCCGCCCCGTCATGAACTTGATGATCTGGTTGAACTGCTCGTCGCCAAGCGCCGGGCCAAGCTTCTCCTCCAGCACCTTCATTACGTCGGAGGGAATGGGCATGTCGAACTCGGCTTCCAGCGCCTTGCCGATTTTTTCGGCCACCTTGCCCTTCATCTTGTCCCTCAGGTTCTTGCGAATCGGTCCATAGAACTCCTCTGCCTGCGCCACGCTCATGCGCAGCACCCTTGCCGCCACGATTCTCAGGCCTGAGCGGGAGAGAACATCTATTATGTTGCCGGGCCGCGCGCTGGGGAACAGGAAGTTATCCGGCTTGATCAGCACAAGCGTGGTCTGAACATTTTCCAACTTATTGACATCCGCCGCATGCTGTACGAACCCGCCATCCGATTCCGAATAGTCGGCCCACAGCTTAAGGATCGCGCCCGTCTCCTCAAGGCTTGTTCCAATCAGCACGGCTGGCTCGAAATACTGGACCTTGTTGTGGGCGTCAACTATGTAGTCGCCATAAGTGTCGCGAATGCTCTCGCCGCTGCCCATTTTAACGGAGCCGGTAGTCTCCCTGATCTTGCGCACAGCGTCCTCCCCCTCGAACAGGAGCATGAATACCCGTCGTGGCAGGCCGTCCACAGGATCAGGGGTGTATGACCTGAGAATGTAATCTGCGAAAAGACGACGCATTGCCGCGTCCTCCACCGTGTACTGCTCCACGAGCGCGGCATATTTCTCCACGAGTTCACGGCTTGGCGCGAACATCCTCGCGGCCACTAGTTCGAGACCCGTGCGGCTCAGGAAGCGGCCGATTACTCCGCCGGTCCTTGATTTTGCGATTGTGTAAGGATTGATAAGAACAAAAGCGAGTTCGCTGGCCATGTATTATTTCCTCCAAGGGCAACTGTGTTTTCGTTATCACTTCTTGCGTTATGCGAAGGAAAGCATATACTCCTGCTTCCCTTTTCGGCAAGAGCAAAAAAATGCCGGCAATGAAGGAACCGATAGAATCACAAGGAGAATGATGCCGGAAAAAATACCGGGGGGCGCCGCCCGAAAACAGGCCGAACTTTGCGTCAACATCCTCGCGCGCGTCAACAGCGAGGTGGCGCTCGGCCATCCGGCCGACCGCACGACATCAAAACTCTACAGGGAGCACAGGGAATTCGGATCCCGCGACCGGCGCTTCTTCTCCAACCTCGTCTTCTCCTGGTTCCGCTGGCGCGGCTGGCTGCTCGGTCCGGAGAATCCGGCCGCGCGCGACATCATCTCCGCCTTCCTCCTGGATGCCGACGATGTTCACCCGGCGATTGAACACCTTGCCCGCGATTTGGCAATGGCGGAACTTCAGCCCATGGGCAACCTGGGCATCTCTGAAAAAGCGGCCGCGCTCGCCCGGCGGGATGGTCGCGAACGGCCGCCGTCTGCCGCAAAACTTGTACCGGAATGGACCGCCGCCCGGCTGTTCAATCCCGGTGATATTGGTGAAGAGGCTCACTTTCTCCGCTGCATTGAGGCTTTCCAGGCGAGGCCCCCGATGTGGGTTCGTGTGAAGAAGCGCGCCAGCGCGACGACGCTGGAATTGATGTCGCAACTCTCCGCGCCGGTGCAAGGCGCGCCAGCCTCTGCGCGGGCATTGCTGAAGCGCGCAGATTGGGAAAACCTGCCCGGCCGGGCCAGGGCGGAGATGGAAATACAGGATCTCGCCTCGCAGTGCGTGGGATTGATCTGCGACCCGGCGCCCGGTCAGGACTGGTGGGATGCCTGCGCCGGAGCAGGCGGCAAAGCTCTTCACCTGGCTGATATCATGGGGCGCGGACGCGTGCTCGCCACCGACATCCGTTCCGGGATGATCCGCGAAGGATTGCGCCGGGCCCAGCAGGATGGAGCGAAAATGATCTCTTTCCGGGAATGGGATGGCCACGCCGACCCGGCGGCCAGCCGATTGTTCGACGGCGTCCTGGTTGACGCGCCCTGCTCGGGACTGGGCACCTGGCACCGCAACCCGGACGCTCGCTGGCGCACCGCCGATTCAACGGTAACGGAGCGGGCATCGGGACAGGCCGCCCTGCTCGCCGCTGCGGCATCGAAAGTCCGGCCTGGCGGCCGGCTGGTGTATTCCGTGTGCACCCTCACGCGCGATGAAACGGAAGGAGTCGCCGGCGAGTTTCTCAAGAGCCACCCGGAATTCCGGTCGGCGCCCGGCATCCATCCGATTTCCGGAGAGCAGAACGACGGCATGTTCCGGATCTGGCCCTGGCAGGCGCAATGCAACGGCATGTTCATCGCCGCATTCACGAGAGAATGATCACGAGGTCGGGATTGCAACGGGTTTGCAGTATGCTAATACAGCGGCACCCTTTGCGCCTTGCATCTGCGGCATACTGACCTCATCACGGATTCAGGTGAAACTTAAAAGAGTGAAACACTTTCTCACAAAGCCACAAAATCACCAAGGAAGATCTTCCCTCTTCCCCTTCCTTCATCTTGGTGTCTTTGTGAGAAACCTCAGCTCAAAGCATGCGGTATACCGGCCTCACCCGCAAGGCGGTCTTGATAACAATAAATGTAACAAACAAGGTAGTCAGGAGTCAGGACTTTATAAAGTGTGATTACCCCGATGTTCCTGTTTCGCTGAACGCCTGCTTCAAACTCCGCTTCATCTTCGTTAAGTTCTAACTCGATTCTGCTGAAAAAGTCGGAAGCAAGACGGTCGGCAGAACCTGCCCGCCCGCCTGCAATGCTTGTGCAAGCATGTTGCCGGCCAAAAAAGGGGTTTTTCAGCAGAATCCTATTTCAAGGGCTAACCCATTCTCCGCAAACTGGTCGTGGACAATTTCTTGAATGACGTCGAGAAGATGTAATGTCAGCATATGTTTGTAGTGCTGAATCCTTCAACAAGTCCAGGCAATTTAGCGAGAGACTTTCCTCGTGTATGCGCGACCTTCATGTTCAAACATTGAATACTAGAAACACATTAGCCTGGGGGGGGGGCATCCCACGCGGCGGTCTGGCCGGCGCTGGGAAGGTGACGCACACAGCCGCGTTCACTTCTGCAAACGGATCGTCCCCGCAACAACACTGCCGGCCGAGCCGCTCCAGTTCACAATCCGGTGGCTCTCGTCACGGTCGCGGTCGCTGATAGTAATATTGAACGGATAGGCACAGCCCGCCACCACCTCACCGACGCCTGCTGCCGTCCACGGGATGATTGCTTCATAGACCATGGAAAGCCCCTCGCGCCGTACGCCAAAGACAACTCCATCCTGCGCCGCACGCTCCGGGAACAAAGCCGGACCGGCCGTCGTCAGCACAAAGGTAAAGCTCTTGCCGGCAAGGGAGACGGTCAATGCGTCGTCCCATCCCGCTCGATCATCCGTGAAATGGTTGACATGATCCTGATCGCGGACCGCCACGCCCAGTGCGAGCCCCCGCTCGTTCCAACAGAGTTTTGCCACAGCTCCGCAATCGGCCGGCCCCTGGCGCTGCGCTCGTACCGCGGCTGTGAAACAGGGTTCAAAGTCAATCGCCGCGAAGTCGCCATCCCATTCGACAAGGCGGCCGTCGGGCACCGTATCTGTTCGGCAGTGCGGCACCGCCAACGAGCGGGACAACGCCGGTTGATATGTTTGAACTACCGCGGGAAAGGAAAGATCAACGGGCAGGTGCCGCACCAACAGCCGCGGTGCCTGCGCTCCTGGAGCTAGCGCCAGCTCAAAGGTGATTGCGCACGACGCTGCGGCGGGCAGATTGGTTACGACGGCATCAGGGTCGGCTCCGGGCCCATCCCAAAGCAACTCGACCCGCCGGGATAGCGTGGAGAGGTTGGTGACCGCCACCGTGACTGCCTGATGGAAGGCGCCATCGACATCGCATGTCAACACAGCGGGCCCCTTGATCCCAACCATCTGCTCGGCGCTGCGGTAGCGGTCGACAGTGACGCCCGGCACGGGCACAAGCATCATTTCGCGCGGCACGGGACGGCATAGCCGCCATATCTCATCCACGGCCTTGCTGCATTCGGCCTCCAACGCCTCGCGCTCGGCGGCGGCAGTGGCGGGATTAAGACGCCAGAGCCGGGCCTGGATCATCTGTTTCCGGCCAACCGCTTCGGAAACCGCAACGGCCTGCTCCTGATCGGGCGTATTGTAAAAGCGGGAGAGATTGATACCATCGGCCAAGGCCTCGGCATCAAATGTCGCAACCTCGCGTCCGTCTATCCGCAGCGCATAGGCGCCGGCAGGGAGGGACGTCACCCGCAAACGGTCGGCATTGAACGCATCTTCGATTTCCTCGACGCATGCGATCGCTCGATCGCGATAGACCACTCCGCCCGTTTCCGTAACGACGGGGAAGGGCAGCGCTTTGAGCGTGCGCTCGAACGTCAGCCCGCCTGCATCGTCCAACCTGACCCGGCGGACCTTGGCCCCTCGCGCCGCAGCAATCCTGCCTTTGCGGGCATCCAGATGGACCATCGCCAGCTCATCGCCGGCGCCGAGCCCTTTAAGGATATGTACGGCGATAAACAGGTGGCCGCCCATCGTGGTAGGATGGATACCGTCGCCTGAAAATGTGAACGTGCCGGGAAAGAGCGCCTCCGTAAGTCCTAGCGTCTCGCCGTATTCGCGATTGAGGTCAATAAAAGGCAGGCCAAGACGCCGCGCCAGGTCGCGCTCCTCTTCGGCAAACCTCCGCAACACCCAGGGGTAATACGACCGTGTGCCGTTAACCCGCGTCTCATACAGGATCGGCGAAATCAGAACCAGCTGCAGGCGCGCATCGGCATCGCGCGCCGCCGCGGCGACAGCCGTCACATTCGTTACGAAACTGCGCAGGCTCGCGGCAACGGACGGACGCAGCCCCGCATCGTTCATCCCCATATTGAATAAGACCACATCCGGCTCGAGTGCAAGACAGTCCTCGCGGAACCGCTCAAGATTGCCGGCACCGTCGCCGCTCACGCCGCGGTTCCATATCTCGCCCGCCCAATCAGGATAGCGGGTGCGCACATATGCTTCGATGTAACGCGGGTAATACTGATATGCGACGCCGCAGGTGATTGAATCACCGTAAATAACCACCCGGTCGCGCCTGCCGATCAGAAACGCCGGCGCGGCACCGCAGAGATCGCTCGCCAGCACGGCGAACACCCCTAACACGGCCAAAGCTATCCTGCTCACAACACGCTTAGTCACCATCATAATATTTCCCCCGCGCGCGAGTAGCTATTGCAACACTTTGATAGATTGAAAAGGTCATGCG
>CAYWJE010000026.1:0-21001 GCA_964458525.1 uncultured Verrucomicrobiota bacterium | reverse complement strand
AAAGAAACAAAACATGTGGCGCTTGGCGTGACGGGTTCAATCGCGGCTTACAAGGCGGTCGAGCTCGTGCGAATGATCCGCAGGAAGAAATGGGAGGTGTCGGTCATCATGACCCGCGCCGCGGCGCACTTCGTGGGAGCGCTCACGTTCCGAACGCTGTCCTGTAACCCGGTGATGGTTGAATTGTTCGATGAGGTCGAAAAATGGGAGCCGGCGCACGTGTCAATTGCGGACCGCGCCGACGCGCTGCTGATAGCGCCGTGCACGGCCAACGTAATCGCCAAGTTGGCTCATGGAATTGCCGATGACGCACTCACGGCAACGGCGCTGGCCTGCGAGGCGCCCCTCGTGATCGCACCGGCGATGAATGAGAAGATGTGGTGCCATCCCGCCACCAGGGAAAACGTGGCGCTGCTCAAGTCACGCGGCGCAGTGGTGGTTGACGTGGGGCAGGGTGACCTTGCGTGCGGCGCCGTGGGGCAGGGGCGCCTGGCCGAACTGGCGACGATCATGGACGCGCTGGAAAAAGCGTTTGGCGCCGCGCGATCTGCTTCTTGAGAATATGAAACTCCTTGTGACAGCAGGACCGACCCGGGAGCCGATAGACCCGGTGCGGTTCATCAGCAATCGTTCGAGCGGAAAAATGGGCTATGCAGTTGCCCGCGCTGCCGCACGCCGAGACCACAAAGTCGTGCTCGTTTCCGGTCCTGTGTGCCTCGATCCGCTCGATCGCGCAGACCTTGTGATGGTGAACACGGCCGATGAAATGCTTGATGCCGTGCGGAGCAGGGTGGGCTGGTGCGATGCGTTGATCATGGTTGCCGCCGTGGCCGACTGGCGGCCGGTCCAATCCGCCGCGGAGAAGATCAAAAAGGACGATGCTGCCATGGTCCTCCGGATGGAGCCGACTCCTGATATTCTGCGCTCGGTGATGCACATGAAGGGCAACAGGACTTTCGTGGGGTTCGCCGCGGAGACGGGAGACCCGTTGCGCGAGGCCGCGAGAAAACTCCGATCAAAGGGACTCGACCTCATCGTGGCTAACGATGTTACGGAACCCGGGGCCGGGTTCGAGGTTGATACCAATCGTGTCATCCTTGTCGCGGCCGACGGCGCGCCCGAGGCGCTGCCGCTCATGACGAAGGACGCGATCGCCCTGCGGATCGTCGAGTGGGTGGAACGCGCAAGGGCACGGCACGAGGGGCGTGAAGGCGGGGAATCTGATCGTGGCCAGTGATGCTGATAGCGGGCGCCGCGGTAATATCTTCTTCGGGATCGCCGGCTGGTCCTACCCGGACTGGGAAGGGATCGTCTATTCCGGATCCGGGCGCGACAAGCTTGTGTACGCGGCGCGCTTCGTTGACTGCATCGAGATCAACAGCTCCTTTTACCGTCCGCCGTCCGCGCGGACGGCGGCCTCGTGGGCCGAGCGGACCGCCGCCCTGCCGGACTTCTTTTTCACGGCCAAGCTGCCGATGGCAATTACTCATGAGTGCGACCTTTCGCCGCGCACGGCGACTACGGTCCGCGAGGGTTTTTCGCCCCTCGTGGAGGCGGGCATGCTCCGCCATCTTCTCGCGCAGTTTCGCTATGATTTCGCGAACTGCCCTGAACATCTGGGCTATCTCGAGAGAATACACGGCGCCTTCGCGCCGCTTGCAAACGTCGTGCTGGAACTGCGCCACAAGTCGTGGGAGGACCCCGGAACCCTGGAAAGGCTCAACTCGCTGGGCGTTACGGTGGCGAACCTGGATTACCCGCTGGCGCGCAACTCATTCTCTCTGCGCGAGTGCGGGGTGGGGGCTCATCGCTATCTTCGGCTTCACGGCAGAAATGCCGCCGCCTGGTTCAGCAGAGGCGCGGGACGCGATGAGACATATAATTACTATTACTCGTCGGACGAGATCAAGGAGCTCGCCGGGCGCGCCGGAAAGCTGGCCGAAAAGGCGAAGACGCTCACGGTCATAGGCAACAACCATTTCCAGGGCAAGGAGTTTGCCAACGTGCTGCAGCTCAAGGCGCTTGTGACCGGGAATAAGGTGTCCGTTCCGCCCGGCCTGCTTGCGCGATACCCGGAGCTGGGCGGAATTGGACGGCCGGAAGATGCTCTTGCAGCACCTTTGCGGACCACATGAAAATCGTCCCTCCATTTCCTGAAAACAGAGGCCGAACATGAAATATGGATGGTCGGGTTCCACCCCGACCGGTTTGAACCAGTGTTTTGCAAGCAGTTACAAGATAACAAGCATTTGGTGCGATCAAGAGCGCCTTATGGGGGTGAGAGAAGTTGAGAAGATTAGCTGGAAAAAGTGCAAGCCAAAATCAGAATCGCTCTCCGCTCTTGACACGGGCTCTTTTTTCGATATGCTGATCTGCGAATCTCACGGCCGGCTTAGCTCAGTTGGCAGAGCAGCTGATTTGTAATCAGCAGGTCCCCGGTTCGAGTCCGGGCGCCGGCTCCACTTCTCTTTCGTCCTGCAGGATGTGCTTTTTGACGTCTCGGGAGCCGTCTGCATAAGATGGGCTGGAGGCAGCTTTGCTGTATCCAGACAATCTTTCGCTTATAAAATCCTTGCCATGCTTTGATTGTTTGTTATATTTTTATTCAATCTAGAGGAAGGCGCTTTGCGCTGTGACTTTCGGTCTTTGATCGGCACGGCTTTCAGCCGCGAGGACTGGCGGTAAATAGAGGAGAATGAACTAATGAAGAAGTTTGCGGTTATCTTGCTGGCGGGACTCGTTCTTGGTGGATGCTCAAGGGTTAGTCGGGAAGCCGAGAAGCCGGAAGAGCCGGTTGAGCCGGATCTGGCCGCGATCGATGCCGCGTTCGAGGCCGAGTCATTCGCCGCTACGGAGGAATTGCTTGCGAAGGTTGATGTCCACGTGCAGGAGGGTTCTCTTGACGATGCCATCAGCATGCTGGGACTTGCCCTCGACGACGAGAAATACGAGCCCCACCGGTCGATGATTTTCGTCAATCTCATCGGCATGCTGATTGACGCCGGGCGCATTGACGAGGCCCGCTCGAAATACCTGGAAGTAATCGGCGCTGACGAGGATCTTTCCCGCGCTGGATTCAGCACGATCTATTCCCACTACGTCAACGCCAGTGATCCCGACGCTATCCTCGAATGGACCGGAGTTCTCGTCGAAAGCCCGCTTCCGGATGACATGGCGTCCACGGCCATGAGCTGGTACATGGGCGCCTGCATCAATCAGGATATGATTGACCGCTCGGTCGAAATGGTGGACGTGTGCGTGACGAGGTTCGACGATAACTCATGCCGCGCCATCTTCGGAGGCCTTGTTCAGAACCTCGTCGCGGACAAGAAATATGCCGAGGCGGCGCGGTTGCTCACGGCCATTCACGAGAAGTCTTTAAACAGGAAGCAGTTACAGACCATGGTGGCGGTTTCGCGCACCTACCTCCTCTTCGTGCAGGGGCGCTGGATCGAGGCCGAGAAGCAGTTCGTCCAGTCCGCTCCTGTTCTGCCCGACGATGAGCTGGCGCGCAGCCTCAGACGTGTTGCGCCGCTTGCACTCGCGGAGGGACATGGCGAACTGGTGGACAGGATGTGCGGAGAGATTCTCAAGAACTATGAGGACAAGCCGGTGTCGCGGCGCGAGGCCGCAGTGCAGTGCATAGCCGTCGGGCGGGACTCGAAGGATAACGCCGAGATCGTGCGACGATTGGAAATGCTGATGAAGTTCAATATCGCGCCGTCCGACCTGCTGTCTTTCTACAGGAATCTTTTTTACACGGTTATACAGGACGGTAAGAAGGAGGATTACGCAATGGCCCTGCGCTATGGCGACAAGCTCGTTCCTCTGCTGACCGATGACCGCGATATTGAGGAATGCGCGTCCATGTCGCTGGACCTGAGCTTCATGGCCGAGGATTACGAACGATCCCTGAAGGTCCTAGAGGAAGGCAAGTTTGCCCAGAACGAGGAATGGTATGAGATGGCGGTGAACAAGATCAAGGCGCACGTGGCGCTGAGGGATGGCAATCACCAGGAAGCCGTGGAGCGTTTTCGCAAGTTCATGGAGCATGTCAAGACCTGGGAGAGCCCCGAGTACGATCCTTCCTCGGGCCTGTCGCATACGCCCGAGATGACGCTGGGCTTCAACGCCGCCCGGATAGGGGACATCCTTAAATCCGCGGGCGACATGGCCGGCGCTGAAAAGGCCTATGCCGAGGCTCGTGAGTATTACGAAACCGCGCTGAAGGAAACCGTGAACGAGAAGAAGGAACAGGAGCATATCAAGGCCGCGCTTGCAAAGCTGCCGGTGCCCGGGAGCGCCTCTGAATGAAAGCTGTTGTATGCGCATATCATAACGTGGGGTGTGCCGGCCTCGAGGCCCTTTTGCGGAACGGAATCGAGGTGGCCGCCGTCTTCACGCACAAGGATGATCCCGGCGAAAATGTCTGGTTCGGTTCGGTTGCCGAAACGGCGGCGGAGCACGGCATTCCGGTTCATGCCCCCGATGATATCAACCATCCGATATGGGTCGAGGCGATCAGGAAGCTTAAGCCTGATGTCATGTTCTCGTTCTACTACAGGAACATGATCAAGCAGCCGTTGCTTGATGTCCCCCCGATGGGCTTCCTCAACCTCCACGGGTCGCTTCTGCCTAAGTATCGGGGGCGCTGTCCCGTGAACTGGGTGCTGGTGAACGGCGAGAAGGAGACGGGCGTAACACTGCATTACATGACCCCGCATCCGGATGACGGAGATATCGTGGCCCAGTTGAAGGTGAAGATAGGACCCGATGACACCGCTCTCACGCTCAATGAGAAAATAGTCAAGGCGTCCGCCAGCCTGCTTGATGATATCCTCCCTGAACTCGCAGATGGAAGCGCGCCGCGCATCGCGCAGGATCACACGCAGGCGACCTATTTCGGGGGCCGCAAGCCGGCCGACGGCGCGATTGATTGGACGAAAAGCGCCGACGAAATCCGCAATCTGGTTCGAGCCGTGACGCGCCCGTACCCGGGTGCTTTCACGTTCGTAGGGGACAGAAAGGTTTTCGTATGGTCTGCTGCCGTTTTGCCGGGGAAACAACCGGCCGAGCCGGGAACAGTTGTCGGCTGCGACCCGCTCACCGTTGCATGCGGGAAGAAAAGTTTGAGGGTGGATTACGCCCAACCCCCGGATGAGGTCTTCATGGCTGGCGCGCAGGCCGCCAGGGCGATGGGCGTAGTGCCAGGAATGAAGCTGGGCGCCCGCCGCGGAAACGTGCATTCCGACCGCAAGACGACGGTCCTGATCCTCGGCGTCAACGGCTTCATAGGTAATGCTCTCGGCGAGCGTCTTCTCGACAGCGGCAAATACGTTGTGCATGGGATGGATCTGCACTCGGATAAAATTGGCAGACTGATGAATCGCGTGGACTTCCATTTTGACGAGGGCGATATCTCCATACAGCGGGAGTGGATCGAGTATCACGTGAGGAAGTGCGATGTGATCCTGCCGCTCGTCGCCATCGCCACGCCCATCGAGTACACGCGGAATCCACTGCGCGTATTCAACCTTGACTTCGAAGAGAATCTGCGCGTCGTCCGCTACTGCGCGAAATACGACAAGCGCATCATATTTCCTTCCACCTCGGAAGTCTACGGCATGTGCGATGACGAGGAGTTTAACGAGGATCATTCCCCCTTGATACAGGGTCCTATCCGGATGCAGCGCTGGATTTATTCCTGTTCAAAACAGCTCCTGGACCGCGTGATCTGGGCATACGGGCGGCAGGAGGGATTGCGCTTCACGCTCTTCCGTCCCTTCAACTGGGTTGGCCCGCGGCTGGACAGCCTCACTTCGGCGCGAATCGGCAGCTCGCGCGCGATCACGCAGTTGATCCTGAACCTGGTCGAGGGCAGTCCCATTCGGCTGGTTGACGGCGGCGCGCAGAAACGGTGTTTCACCGATGTGAAGGATGGGATCGAGTGCCTGTTCCGGATTATCGAGAACCCCGCCAACGTGTGCAACGGCGAGATTTTTAATATCGGAAACCCGAAAAACGAGGCGAGCATCAAGGAACTTGCCGAAATTCTCACGGCTGTGTTCGAGAAACACCCGCTTCGTTCCAAGTTCCCGCCTCTTGCCGGCATCCAGGAGGTGGAAAGCATGCGCTATTACGGCGACGGCTATCAGGATGTCGTTCACCGCAGGCCGAGCATTCGCAAGGCGCAGAGGCTTCTCAAGTGGACTCCTTCCATCGGCATAGAGCAATCGGTGGAGGAGACTCTCGATTTCTTCCTTCGCGAGGCCGTGGAGTCCGGAGAGTTCGGCTGATTGGATGCTCAATGGCAAGAATAGGTCTGCGGATTGATGTTGACACCTTTCGTGGCACCCGCGACGGCGTGCCTGGGCTTCTTCGTATTCTCTCTGACTTCTCGATACGGGCTTCCTTCTTTTTTTCGGTGGGTCCCGATAACATGGGCCGCCATCTCTGGAGGCTGGCCCGCCCCGCGTTCCTGCTGAAAATGCTTCGAAGCCGCGCTGCTAATCTATACGGCTGGGACATCCTGCTCCGCGGCGCCTTCTGGCCTGGCCCTAATATCGGCAGGCGCCAGGGTCACGTGATCAGGTCGGCTCTCGCCGACGGTCACGAGATGGGCTTCCACGCATGGGATCACCGCGCATGGCAGGCACGGATTGATTCCATGAGCAGGGACTCGGCCCGGGCGATCATGGAGAGGGGGCTCGATGCCATGCGCGAGATCATCGGAGATACCCCGGCCTGTTCCGCCGCGCCCGGTTGGAAATGCACGAACGAGGTGCTTCTCGAAAAGGAGCGGATGCCCTTCCTGTTCAACAGCGATTGCCGCGGCGATTCCATTTTTAGTCCCGTGGTTGGAGGCGAGGTGTTGATGCAGCCCCAAGTGCCCGTGACGCTGCCGACCTACGATGAGATGATCGGACGCGACGGTGTTACGGATGAGAATTACAACGGGCGCCTGCTTTCCCTTGTTCGCCCTTCGGGTTTGAACGTGTTGACCATCCACGCCGAGGCGGAGGGGATCGCATGCCGTTCGATGTTCCGGGACTTCCTCGATCAGGCCCGCGCGGCGGGCCATGAATTCGCGGCGCTCGGCTCGCTTCTTCCCGGTGCCCGGGCCTTGCCCGAAGGCATGATCAAAAAGGGCTTCATCCCAGGACGGGAAGGATGGGTCGCGGTGCAGGGTTCCGTCCCTATCCCTTGATGCATATAACCGGAAGCAGCTTCGCGACCTTGTGCGCCAGCCCGGCGCCATCGGCCGAGCTCACAACTTCCTCGACATCCTTGTAAGCGCCTGGCGCCTCTTCAGCTATGCCCCTGGCCGATCGGCTTCTCACCAGTATTCGCCTGTGCGCAAGCTCGCGAATCACCTTGTCGCCCCGCCACAGCTTTGTCGCCTGTGCGCGGCTCATGCTGCGGCCGGCGCCGTGGCAGGCGGAGCTGAACGACAGAGCGGAACTCCCGTGGCGCCCTGTGAGGACATACGATGCGGTACCCATCGAGCCGCCGATGAGAACCGGCTGGCCGACCGACTTCAGGTCGGGCGGCAGCTCCGGGTGTCCTGGCGGCAGCGCCCTGGTCGCGCCTTTGCGGTGCACGTAGAGTTCGCGCATCCTGCCCCCGGCCTCGTGCAGCTCCAGCGTGCAGGTGTTGTGGGAAACATCGTACAACAGCGGGAACCGGGCGCGGCCGAAGAATCGCGCCGCAGTCTCCCTGACCAGGTGTGTTATGATCTGGCGATTTGCCAGCGCGCAGTTCATCGCGGAGCGCATCGCGCCGAGATAAGCCTGGCCTTGCGGCGATTCGAATGGGGCACAGGCCAGTTCTGGGTCGGGCAGGCGTATGCCGTGAGAGGACGCCGCGGAGAGCATTGACCGCGAGAATTCGGTCGCAACCTGGTGCCCGAGCCCGCGCGACCCGCAGTGGATGCTGATCACCATCTCCCCGTCGCGCAGGTCGAGAGCGGCGGCGGCGACCGGGTCGAATATCTCAATGACCTTCTGGACTTCAAGGTAGTGGTTTCCGGAGCCGAGCGTGCCCATCTGGTCCTGCTGGCGCTCGCGGGCGCGGGCAGAAATATGGTCCGGGTCGGCTCCCTCCATCTTCCCGCGGTGCTCTATGCGATCAAGGTCTTCGTGCGCCCCGTAACCCCGGGACACCGCCCAGCGGGCGCCGCCGGAGAGCATCGCGTCCATCTCCCGGCGGTCAAGCCTGATGCCTCCGGTGCTACCGACCCCCGCGGGAATTGCGTAAAACAGGGCGTCAGCCAGTTTCTCAGCCATTGGATCAAGCTCTTCGGCATGAATGCCGGTTAGCATGGTCCGCACGCCGCAAGAGATGTCGAATCCGACACCCCCTGCCGAAACAACCCCTTCGCCTGGATCGAATGCGGCCACGCCCCCAATGGGGAAGCCGTAGCCGTAATGCGCATCAGGCATGGCGAAAGCCGCATTCACTATGCCCGGCAACGAGGCCACGCCGGCAACCTGCTCCAGGACCTTGCTGTCGAGTCTCTCGACGAGTCCGGCGGACGCGTAGATTATTCCCGGCGCGCGCATGGCCCCGGATCGGGGAAGTATCCATTTCCATTCTGATTCCCGCTGTAATTGACAGGTGTTCATGGATAACCACGTTTCGCTCGGTAGCTTTCAGACAGGGAAGACTGCGAGGTCTTGTCTTTTACTCTAGTACATTATTTATCCCGGCATTCTATCTCACTTTTCTCGATGGGGAAACAGGAAAATCAGGTGCGTTTTTTCTGTAGCTCACCGAGGCCGGCTATAGTATGGGAAACAAGCAGACACATGGATTCAACCTGCGTTTCTTTCTTCTGTAGCCGCCCCGACTCCCGACCTCCCGGAGAGTCGGGACTTTGAGGTCGGGGATGGCCGCGGTTTCTCATGTCTCATCGAGGCGTGGCTACAGGCGATGGGCAACGAATCGCAGATCGCCCGGAAAATCAAAGTCATTAGCTGCTTGCTTTTGCGGATGGGTATAGTAGATTATTTGTGTGCGAGGCATCTTTGATTTTAAGATCCGGATTTGCACAACTTTATCAATCGTCGGCAGGAGGTAATAATCATGAAGAGCATTGTGGTTGCAGGGGCGCTCGCGGTGGCCGTTCTCGTTGGCGGGTGCGCGAAAACAACGTCCGAGCTTGACGGCGTTGAGGCGCGCGATCCAATGATGCGAAGCGCGCTGGCCAAAGAGCGCGAGGGCGACAAAGATGGCGCGATTCTGGCGCTCTCCAGGGCGCTTGAGCATAATTCCGACATGGCGCTCGGCCACCTGAGGATAGCGCTGCTCTACGATGAGCACGCGAAGGATTTTCGGCGCGCCGTCTATCACTACCAGCGCTATCTCGAGCTGCGGCCCGATACGGAGAAGAAGGACATGATCGTGGACAGAATAAAGGACGCCGAGGTCCTCCTGTGCGCGGGGATGTCCGGACGGACGCTGCCGATCGAGACCGACAGCAGCGCTCTGAAGGAGGAAAACATCGTGCTGAAGCGCGAGAACCAGCAGTTGCGCGCGAACCTGTCCGAAATGAGCGCAGTGGCTGGTGCGAACGCCGCAGCAGTCGCGGAGGCCCCCCGGCGCATTGTCGAGGAGAGAGCAGAAACTCTGGCGCCCGCGCCCATGCTTGCGCCTGAGCCCGTGAAGGCAGTCGAGAGCGCGGAGGTTAAGGGCAGGGTCTACGTGGTGGAACGTTACGACACGCTTTCCGGTATAGCAGCCAGAATGTACGAGAACCCCAGGGAATGGAAGCGCATCCTCAATGCCAACAGCGCGGCGCTCGGCGGCGATCCCACGAAGCTGAAAGTGGGGCAAAAGCTTATCATCCCGGACTGAACCAATGCTGTTGACTGGAGCTCTGCATAGGAGGATGGAATGGGCAATACGGATTATTTTGATGATGACTTGATCCAGAAAAGAGATTCAGTGCACGAGGTCAGGATGGGACCGGGCAACAATCCGCCGGATGATGATCGGGTGTCCGTCCTCGATACCGTTCCCGTAACCGAGCTGAACCTGACGCACCTGACGAAGCGCAAGGATGAGATCAATACGCAGGTGGCGGGCAAGATGGATGAACTCGAACGGCTGCGTTCGCGCCAGGAATCGCTGGAGCGTGAGAAGAAGGCGCTCGAACAGCTGCGGGTCAACCAGGAGAAATACGAAACGGGCAAGCGCGAGCTGCTTGATCATATTGCGGAATGTTTAGTTTCGTTTGAGCGCGAGGAGATCGTCCTTAACCAGCGCGTGGAGCTTTTGCAGGGCACACAGAAAGCCTTCAAGGCCATGGATGACGAGATCCGCGGCATTAATGAAACGGAGTGGCCGGCGGACAGCGAGGGCTATCGCGAGGAGCTCGCAAAGGCGCTCGCGCTGACAGAGAACATGCGCAAGGACTACTACAAGGCGCTCTCGCGCCTGGAGGCGCTCCGGGACAGCAAGGCCGAGAAGGCTCAGCAGCCGTCTCTTCCGGATGACGACCTTGGGCTTAGTTCGCCGCGGCGACGGGGGTTCGGCGAGATGTTCGCAGCCGGGTTTGCCTTCAACCTTCCGCTTACCCTTGCCGTGACGGCATTGATTGTGTTTCTGGCTCTTCGGTACCCGTTATTCTGACGGTGGCGCGATGACATTCCGACTTAAGAAGAGTTCGACCATCGACCGCAGGTTGAAGGATCTCGAAAAGGAGATCGCCGGCCTCGGCGGCGAGATCAAGGCCGCGGCGCGGAACGTCAGTTCGAAAAAAACGGCCGTTCCGCAACGGATCGTCCAGGAACCCCTCGAGACAGAGCCAGATCCGCGCCGCGCCGGCCGGTTCGACCCTGCGGACGCCAGCCCCCGGAAGTGCGAGGGAGAAGCCGTTGGCATTCAGGGACATGACCGGGAGAAGTTCGTGAACTACTTCTCGGCCCACAACTTCACCGAGCTGCGCCCCATGCGGGAGAGCGGTAATGTTCTCAGGAATAAGGCAATCATGATGGCCGTCATCGCGGCGCTGGCGGTGATAGGTTTCTTGTTCCACATGTTCGGCAGATGACAAGTTGATTATCGGAAGGAATAATTCATGAAGAAGTTGCTTGCAGTATCCATTGCAGCCGTCGCGTTTGCCGCGTGCGGGGAGCCGCTTCGCGTGGCGGTGCTTGATTTCGAGAACCGTGCGAGCATGGCGCCCGATTCCTCGCTGGTTGGCGGGATTGACTCGAAAAACCTGGCCGATAAGGGCATCTACCTGATCGGCGCTGAGCTGGCGAATACCGATGGTTTCAAGCTGATTGACCGCAGGGATTTCATCGGCCGTATCGAGCGGATCCCTAAGGGCGCCGCGGGCAAGAACGATTCACCCAGCCCCTCGTTTCTGAAGGCCGCGCAGGCCATGAATGCCGATGCCGTTCTGCGCGGCGTGCTGATGAGCTTCTCTCCAGGCAAGCAGGTTGTGAACCAGGGCGGGTTCAAGACCGAGTTCGTCACCCTCTCGATGATGGTGGCGCTGCAGGCGCTTGATACGCGCGATGGAACCATCATCGCCGCCGTGGATGGCACGGCGACTCAGCGCTTCAGGCAGACCGATGCCGTCCAGACGGTGCTCGGCGAGGATGAACTGACGGAGATGCTCAAGGCATCAATCGACGATGCTGTTCTCAGACTGAACGAGCAGCTCCGGAAACGCTTCGACGAAGCGCGGGCGCGCCCGAAGGTTAACCTGTCGGTCAAGACGAGCGCCGACCCCGCACTGGTGGAGCTCGACGGAATGCTGATAGGCACCAGCCCGATCGAGAGTTTCGAGGTCTACAAGGGCGATCACATCCTGACAGTCGGCAAGGCAGGCTACAGGGACGTGAACAAGCGGATAATGCTGGAGTCGGATATCTTCATCGAGGTGCCGATGCTCCGCACCGAGCTCAGCGCCGATGAGTTGAAGGAGGTTCTCGAGACGATGCGAATGAACGTGGTGCTTGGCATTCCCGAGCCGGCCCTCATTATCAACACGATCCAGTCGCAATAAGTCGGCAAGTCACTCTCCGGCATCTGGCGCCGGGGCTGGCGCCTGCAGGATGTCGCGGCAGAAGGATACGAAGATGTTGCCGCGTCGCGAGATGGGGGCGGCCACCGTGTTTGTGTGAATCGCAGCGCCCCCGGAGTTCCTGAACACCACAGTGTAATTTGTCACCGGCTCAGAACATTTCAGTCTGGCTATTTCCATCCGCATTGGCAGGGTTTCCCACCGCCGCGTGTCCGGCGCTTCCATGGCGTACAGTGTCAACCTGGTAAGAAACCCCAGCAGCTCGTTCTGCTGCTCGATGGTCTGCGATATGGTTTCCTTTATCGCCACGCGCGAGATTTCCTTGGCCAACTGCTGAAGAGCGAGCTGCCCATCGGTCTCCGTTGCGAGGACGTCCACGCTGTTGAACGCATGGCTCCGGCCAAGGAGTACACCGTCCTGGTAGAAATCTGCGCCCGCGCTTTCGCCATGGCTGCCGCTCGTTTCCGATTCCTCGCAATAGGCCCTGCCCATTACGGCGAAGCACACGAACTCAAAGGGCGCTTCGTCCGGCTTGGCTCCTTTGCCTTCGCCCTCCGCACTTATCTCGCCCGTGTTCTCGTCAATCTCGACATCCGGCAGGAGTTCGGAAGCAGTCCTGTACTGGAGCGCGGCGTTACCGGTGTCGTTGATCAGTTGGAGACAGAATCCCGCCATATAGCGGCTGAAGGCGATGTCAGGAAAACCATTCAGGTTTTCGAGGTGTTGTATGATGTTCCGCGCGCAAATGGCCGCGTAATCCCAGTCATGTAGCGCAAGATAGTCCATCGCGAGGAAGGTGAAAAGCAGCGTGCGCTCGAACGGCTTGCCCCGGAAAGCGAGGACGCGGTCGTTGGTGAGCAGGCTCACGGCGCCGCGCGACACGCTGTAGGTTTCAAGCAGGTCTGCCAGTTCCGCCGCCGCGCGCCAGTCTGCCGCGCTCTCCTCGTACCTGCCAAGGCCCTGCCGTATCATGCCACGCTCCATAAGGATCAGCACGCGGTCCTTGTCCTCATCCGGCAGTGACGCAAGGTCGGCTTCCGAGCGGACGGCATGTCCCGAGTAGAAGTCGGTGCGCGCTCGTTCAATGGACGTGGTGGCGCAGCCGGCGCACATTCCCGCCAGGACGACCAGTATGGCGGACAGCTTCAGCCTTGCGGCAAACCGTGCTGTGGACCGCATATTACCATCCAATCAATGGCTGTCTCTCGTTGCGCGCGAACTCCTTCTGCGTGGACCATGAAATGATGCCTGTTTCGAGATCCGTGATGTCCATCGTCAACTGGTAGTAGACCAGCTTGCTCTTCGATACGCGCGCCTGCCGCCCGGTCTGTTTGGTGATTTCGACAAGAGAGCCGGTGAGCATGAACTTGGCGCCGAGCTGCTTGCCTATTGCTGTCTGTGTGTCAGGCGTGGCATTCGCCGCTTGGTAGCCCTGTTCGTTGAGCAGCTCCTGCCGTCTGTTTTCATTGACGAAGCGAATGGGCGTGGTCTGGATGAGAGAGGTGCGTATTCTGTCCGTGAGCGCCTGGGTGTCCACGAAGGTGGTTGTACGCGGCTGGACCCCGTAGATGATCATTACAGGGTTGCCCTTCTGATCCTTGATGAAGCTGCTCGACGCGATGTCGTTGACTATTTCCTGACTCAGCGTCCGCAGATCCTGCGCCCCGTAGCTGGCGTCGTATGCGGGCAGGTTGTCAACGTCCTTGTCCTGGACACTCGTGCGGAACATTGCGCAGCCGGACGAAAGAACCGCCAGGCCCGCCAGAAGGGATATCGAAACCGCATTAAATGATGCTCTCATGTGAACCTCCCGTGTTGCAGTATGTTCAAGGCTTTATCAAAAAATCTATATTCAATTGTAACAACTCACGTAGTCAGGAGTCAGAATTCAGAATTCAGAATTCAGTAGTCAGAAGTGTAAGACATTCACTGCAAATTGACTATGAATATTCCGGCTCCTGACTCCTGACTCATGAATACTTGAGTAGTTCCGTTCAATTTACCACGTTTCTTCGCGTGATCAAGCTGAAACCAGCAATTCTCGTAATGCCGGGTGCAAGACACATACCTCCCGGAGAGTCGGGACTTTGAGGTCGTGGATGGCCGCGGTTTTTCATGTCTCATTGATGCGCGGCTTGCCCGCCCTCCTGCAGCGCTTGTGCGCAAGCATTGCGGGCAGGCTGGAGGAGTGGCTACAGGCGATGGACAACGAATCGCAGATGCGCCAAAGCCACCAGGGCATATCGTCTGCTCTTGACAAAGGTGCCGGGCTGGGGTATTGATTGACAACATGAAGAACAATGGATCGCTGAATATAGACGTGGATTACGTGGCGAACCTCGCGCGGCTTGCCCTTTCGGACGAGGAAAGGGAGGTCTTCCAGCGGCAGCTCAACGACATAGTGGGCTACATGCGCGAGATCGAGCAGGTGAACGTGGAGGGTGTGGAGCCGACATCCCATGCGATCCCGGTAGAAAATGTGTTGCGTGCCGACGAGCCGCGCAAGGGGCTGGACCGGGATGAAGTGCTGGCCAATGCGCCGCGCGATGACGGCGCGCAGTTCCTGGTTCCGAGGATCGTGTGAGTCCCGAGGGTAACAACTCACTTTGGCCTCTGACTCCTGAATTCTGAATACTTGAGTAATTACAATGGCGAAATCGAACATCGGTGATCTTACTATTTGTGGCGCGATCGAGCTGCTCAACGGCGGCAGGGCTTCGTCCCGCGAACTCGTGCAGGATCTTCTCTCGGTGATCGGCGAACGCGATGGCCTAATCAAAGCCTACGTCAGCGTTGACGAAGCTTCAGCCCTCGCACAGGCGGATGCGGCCGACAGGCTCCGCGCGGACGGCGGGCGGGGCCGGCTTCTTGGTGTGCCGTTGGCCGTGAAGGATGTTCTGAACGTGAAGGGGCAGCCCTGCAGCTGCTGTTCGCGCATCCTTGATGGCTACCACTCGCCCTATGATGCCACGGTGATCGCCAGGCTCAGGGCGGAGGGCGTCGTGTTTGTAGGCCGCACCAACATGGACGAGTTCGCTATGGGCTCGAGCACCGAGAACTCCGCGGTGAAGGTGACGAGGAATCCCTGGAATACCGACTGCGTGCCGGGCGGCTCAAGCGGCGGATCCGCCGCTGCGGTCGCCGCGGGCGAGGCGATAGGCGCGCTGGGCTCCGATACCGGCGGGTCGGTTCGTCAGCCTGCGGCATTCTGCGGATGTGTTGGTTTGAAACCCTCCTACGGCAGGGTCTCGCGCTACGGGCTGACGGCGTACGCATCCTCGCTCGACCAGGTTGGACCCCTTACGAAGGACGTCCGTGACGCCGCGCTATTGCTCGGGGTGATCGCGGGCCATGACCCGCTGGATTCGACCTCGGTGAACGTTCCTGTTCCGGATTACGACCGGGCGCTGACTGGCGATCTGCGCGGCCTTAAAATAGGGCTGCCGCGCGAATATTTTGTCTCCGGCATTAACTCCGAGGTTGAACGTCTCGTGCGCGAGGCTGTGCAGCTTTGCGGGCGGCTTGGCGCCGAGGTGGTTGAAGCGCGACTGGAGACTACGCGTCATTCCGTGGCGGCGTACTACATCATCGCCTGCGCAGAGGCTTCTGCCAACCTTGCCCGTTTTGACGGGGTCCGCTACGGCGCCAGGGCCGGCGAGCCGAAGGAGGTTATGGAAATGTATTGCGCCACGCGGTCCGCTGGATTCGGGCCGGAAGTCAAGAGGCGCATCATACTGGGAACCTACGTTTTGAGCAGCGGCTATTACGATGCCTACTACGGCAGGGCGCAAAAAGTCCGGACGCTGATAAGGCGCGACTTCGAGCAGGCATTCGGCGAGTGCGACGCGCTGCTTGCTCCGGTTGCGCCCACCGCGGCGTACCGGATAGGGGAGAAGACGCTGGATCCGCTCCAGATGTACCTTGATGACATTTTTACCGCGCCGGCCAATCTCGCGGGCATCTGCGGGCTGTCGGTACCTTGTGGATTCACCTCTTCGGGGCTTCCCGTCGGTCTACAGGTTCTGGGTCCTGCGTTCAAGGAGGACGTGATATTGAGGATCGGCCGCGCCTACGAGCAGTCCGCTGGCTGGCTCGGCCGCCAACCGCCTGTTTGCGGAGGCTCGGACGGGTAGGTGCGTGGAGGAATCATGGAATTTGTTGCGACAATAGGGCTTGAGGTTCACGTTCAGCTTGCAACTCGAACGAAGATGTTCTGCGCCTGCGGCACGGAGTTCGGCGCGCCGCCGAACACGCTGGTATGTCCCGTTTGTCTCGGGTATCCCGGCGCGCTGCCAGTCATGAACGAGCAGGCGATACGCCTGACGGTGCTCACCGGACTCATGCTCGGCTCCGCGATCCCCTCCCGCAGCGTCTTTGACAGAAAAAACTATTTCTATCCCGATATGCCCAAGAATTACCAGATTTCACAATACGGGAGCCCGCTTTGCGTGGGAGGTGCGGTGGAAATTGAATGCGTCGGCGCCGTCAGGCAGGTGCGTTTGACCCGCATTCACCTGGAGGAGGATGTGGGCAAGAGCATGCACACGGGGGAGATGAGCAGTCTGGATTTTAACAGGGCGGGGCATCCCCTCATGGAAATAGTGACGGAGCCGGATATGGAATCGCCCGCCGAGGCCCATGCGTTCCTCCTGGCGTTGAAGCAGATACTGCTCTACGGGGGGATTGGCGAATGCAACCTCGAGGAGGGGAACATGCGCTGCGACGTCAACTGCAGCGTGCGGCCGACGGGAGAGGCGCGCCTGGGAATTAAGGCGGAGATAAAGAACCTCAACACTTTTAAGGGAGTTTTCCAGGCGCTCGAATATGAAATCGAGCGGCAGGTCGAGGTGCTTCGCTCGGGCGGCCTGATCGTGAGTGAAACGAGGCGATGGGATGCCGACACCGGCGCAACCTATGCGATGCGGTCCAAGGAGGCGGAGCACGACTACCGCTATTTCAATGATCCGGACCTCGTCCCCGTGGTGCTGACCGAAGAGCAGGTCGAGCTTTGGAGACAAAGTCTGCCGGAGCTCCCGCGCCAGAGGCGCGAGCGCATCGAGCGTGAATACGGAATTCCCGCCTACGATGCGGGCGTCCTCGCAGCCGATAAGGCCATTGCCGATTATTTTGAGGCGGCCGCCAAAGGGTCCTGCAATCCCAAGGCGGTCTCGAACTGGATGATGACGGAAATGCTCAGACTGCTGTCCGAGCGGGAAATGGAGATAACCCAGGTCCCGATGAAGCCCGAAGCCCTTGCTGCGCTCGTTGAACTCACGGAGTCTCAAGCTGTCAATTCAAACAGCGCCAAGGATGTCTTCGCCGAGCTTTTTGAGAAGGGCGGCGATCCTCGCCGGATAGTGGAGGAGCGCGGCCTGGCGCAGGTCAGCGACTCTTGCGCGCTCGATGAGCTGGTCTCGCGGGCGATGGCGGAGAATCCCAGCTCGGTCGAGGACTACCGCGCCGGGAAAAAGGCCGCCAGCAAGTTTCTCGTGGGCCAGGTGATGCGCATGAGCCGGGGAAAGGCCAACCCGCAGCTTGTCGGCAAACTTCTCGAAAAGAGACTTGCCGAAGGTTGATCCAATCTATATGATAATGACGACCGATAGGTGTGAAATGCGGGAGTGTCCTTGAACGAAACCGACAGTTATATAATCGAGGTCCTGAGAGATGTCGGGCTGGTCACAGCCGAACAGGTCGAACATGCGAAGGCCGTCGCCGCACAAGAGAACAAGAGCGTGGTGGACGCCCTCGTGGATGAAGGCGTGATCTCCAAGATGGAGGTTCTCAAGACCATCGGCATGCAACTGGGTATGGACGTCATCGTCCTTGCCGATCACGACATCTCGCCGGAAGTCATAAGCCAGGTCCCAGCAGAGGTCGCGCGCCGCTACAAGATCGTGCCCGTTGCGAACACGGACAGCGCCCTCACAGTGGCGCTCAGCAATCCCCTTGATATTGATACTCTCGACAGCCTGCGCTACCTGCTCAAGCGCAACGTGGAGGGTATGGTCGCCTCGGACGAGGAGATATCCATTGCCCTTGATCACTACTACGGCAGGCAGGAGAAGTCGCTTGAAGAAATATTTGCACACGACGAGGGCATCGAGGCCGGCGTGGCGATGGACGAGGACGGGGACGAGACTACCGACAGCGATCAGCCAATAATCAGGTTAGTGAGTCTCATCATTCTCGAGGCGCAGAGAAACAGGGCCTCCGACATCCACCTTGAGCCCCTGGCGAAGAGATTCAGGGTGCGCTACCGCATTGACGGCGTTCTGCACGAGGTCGAGAATCCTCCCAAAGGGTTACAGCCGGTTATCATTAGCCGTCTTAAGCTGATGGCCGGAATGAAACTGGCGGAGAAGAGGGTGCCCCAGGACGGGCGCATTCAGATAAACGTGGCCGGCGAGGACCTTGACCTGCGCGTATCAAGCATTCCCGCGAGCCATGGCGAGAGCATCGTGATGCGTATCCTGAGCAAGAAGAGCCTCGCGCTCGGTCTGCCGAAACTGGGGTTCTTTGCCGATGACCAGCAGACGTTCGAGCGGCTCATATCCCTGCCGGATGGTATCCTGCTGATAACGGGCCCCACCGGTTCCGGAAAGACCACCACGCTTTACGCCGTCTTAAGCCACCTGAATCAGCCGAACCGCAAGATCATCACGGTTGAGGAGCCAGTTGAATACCAGATCGCGGGCATCAACCAGGTGGCGGTTCGCGAGGATATCGGACTCACGTTTCCAAACGTTCTCAGAGCTATGCTGCGCCAGGCTCCCAATATAATAATGGTGGGTGAAATCCGCGATTTTGAAACGGCTGAAATCGCCATCAACGCCTCCCTTACAGGGCACCTGGTCTTCAGCACCCTACATACCAATGACGCGCCCAGCGCCATAACGCGGTTGATTGACATGGGCATTCAGCCCTTCCTGCTTGCATCCTCGATTCGCGCGACCATCGCGCAGAGACTGGTGCGCATGATTTGCGAACAGTGCAAGGAGGAATATCCGGCGGACGAGTCGCAGATACGTCTTCTTGGCAGAGCCGTGAATGAAGGCGCCGGAGTGAAGCTCTTCCGCGGCAAAGGCTGCAAGGTGTGTTCGCAAACCGGCTACCGCGAGCGGCGCGGCATTTTTGAGATTTTCGTGATGAATGACGAGGTGCGAAACTTGATTTACAAAAAAGTTTCATCGTCCGAGCTCAGGCATAAGGCGATCGAGCTCGGAATGCGAACTCTGAGGGAAGACGGTCTGCGCAAGGTTATTTCAGGCATGACAACGCTCGATGAAGTGTTGTCGGTTACCACTGGAGAATAATGTGATGAGCGACGATCAGGTTGTCGCAATGAACGATTTGCTGCAGGTGGTGGTGGATGAGGGCGCTTCGGATCTGCACTTGGCCGTGGGCCTGCCGCCCATGCTGCGTCTACACGGCTCGCTGCAGGGAATAGATTGCCCGCCGCTCCGTCCCGAGGACACCGAGCTCCTTATGAAGAGCATCACGTCCGAGTCCAACCAGCAGAAGGTTCGCGAGGGTGGCGGCGTGGATTTCGGTTTCGGATTCGGCGAGGCCGCCCGCTTCCGCGTGAGCGTTCTGAAGGCGAAGGGCAACATAGGTGTGGTCCTACGACAGATTCCCTCGAAACTGCTCTCCATGGACGACATCGGTCTGCCCGCGCAGGTGAAGGACCTGCTCTACAAGCCGCGCGGTCTCATCCTCGTGACAGGCCCGACCGGTTCGGGGAAGACTTCGACCCTGGCCAGCATGATTGATCTCATCAATACCGAACGGGATTGCCACATCATCACCATTGAGGACCCGATCGAATACTATCATAAGCACAGGAAATCCATCATCACGCAACGCGAAATAGGCGTTGACACTCCAAACTTCAAGGAGGCGCTTCGCAGGGCGCTGCGCCAGGATCCGGACGTCATCCTCGTGGGTGAAATGCGGGATCTCGAAACGATGGAAGCCGCGATATCTGCGGCGGAAACAGGCCACCTCGTTCTCGCAACGCTGCACACTACAGGCGCCGCGCGCACGGTGGACCGCATCGTGGATGCGTTTCCCACTGACCAGCAGGAACAGGTGCGTACCCAGCTGGCGTCGAGCATTGTGGCGGTTATCTCCCAGCTGCTTCTTGTCCGGAAGGACGCGCCTGGCCGCGTTGCCGCTTTCGAAATTATGATCTCAACACCTTCGATACAGTCCCTCATACGCGACAACAAGACCTTCCGTATCACCTCGGATATCCAAACCGGGGCGAAATGGGGGATGATCACCCTCGATGCGCACATGATGGCACTTTATGAGAATGGAGTCATAAGTTACGAGGACCTTATCACGAAGGCACAGGATTCCGAGGCCATTATCAATAAGCTCCAGTCCTCGAACCAGAAGAAACAATAGGGCGCCGGCATGGCAGAAAACGAATATTCTGATCCGCTTGCACAGTTGCTGCTGGATGAAAACGCCATCAGCAGGGGTCAGGCTGACGAGGCTGTTGAGGAGCAGTCCCGCACCAGCAATCCGCTCCGTAAGGTGGTCGTGGATATGGGCCTCCTGACAGAGGACGATCTCCTGGAAACCATCGCCAACCACATGGGGACGACCATTGTTGACCTCAAGAACGAGGACATTCCCGACAGCGTGATAAGCAGCATACCGGCAAGCGTGGCGCGCATGTACAGCGTGTTTCCCGTCAGGGCTGATACGAATTCCGTGGTGCTTGCCACCTCGCAGCTTATGCCGACGGAGACTCTGGATGAAATCCGGTTCGTGCTGACCAGAGACGTTTCCTTCGTCATGGCCCGCGAGGAGGCTCTGCGCAATAGAATCGCGCGCCATTACGGGGATGAGAGCGATTCCATGAACGAGCTGTTCTCCGCGCTTGAGTCCGATCTGGATCAGGGCACCATCATGGAGCTGAGTGAGGGCAAGGATGACGAACTGGGATTGGAG
>CAYWJE010000025.1:0-21804 GCA_964458525.1 uncultured Verrucomicrobiota bacterium | reverse complement strand
TCAGCTGGTTGCATCAGAGATCGGCGGGCCAGGCTGTCCCGCCCTACCGTTGGAATTCCTGGGGATTCAGGGTCGGGCATGGAATTGGGATTTAACGGGCGCTTGATGCATTCTGCTCCAGCGGGGTTGTGGCGGAATGAGCAAGTCGGATCTTGTAACTCCTCAGCTGGTTGCATCAGAGATCGGCGGGTCAGGCTGTCCCGACCTACCGGGAAACAGCCGTAAAACAGTGCACAAAACAGGTGGGGCGGGCTCTCCAGACGTCGCTAAAGCTATGCCGGGCACGGCCGAGCACGCCGTCATAAGTTTGTGGCTTCGCCACGGGAAATTCTTCATTTGCATTGAGTTAGGCTTGTTTAGATCTGTTTTTCCGGCCTTAGAAGCTGTTTTTGATGCCCGAAACGGGCGTGTTCGCTGACGCGCGGATTTGTGGGAGTTTTGGTCTGGAATTCGGCGTCACCCCGGCGGGATTTGTTACGGACGCAAGAAAGAGGGCGTGTGGGCGCTTCTCGAACAGGTGTGACGATAAGCTTGACGATCGTCAGTCTTATCGTGACATTTGTTTTCGAGGGCTTGGATTGGACTTGACTCGTATACAGGCATCATATGCGGCATTCATATGAAAGATACAGCTCATGACCAAGAAACGGATTCCAACATTCAAGAATGAGGACGAAGAACGGGAGTTTTGGGCGACTCACGACTCGACGGAGTATCTCGACTGGTCGAAGGCAAGGCGGGCTCTTGCTAAGAAGAGAAGGACCACGCCCCGACTCTCCAGGAGGTCGGGGCCACCGGTGACGAATACAGGTGCGCCCTGCGGCGGGTCAGGCGTGTTGTCAAGCGCCGCCTGAACCTACTGGTTCCGCATTCTCATCTTCCGGCGCTTCAAGGAGCCTGACATCATCCAGATCAACGATCCGACCCGCCGCCCGCTTTGAAGCAATTAGGTCTTCTTTGGACAGAATGAAAAACCGCTGTTCTTGATAGGTGACTGTCTTGCGATGCTCCCAGGCTTTGTCAAAAACAATTCCCGGCGTTGATGTCTGCACATCCAGCCGCACGCGATCCCGAAAAATGGTTATCTCGTTTGCCAGCACATTCTCCACGCTGGTCATCGCCGCAGTGCCAAGCCCGGCATCCATCATGGCGTCAAGAAGTTTGCGAATGTTTCCAGGTGTTGCCTCAACCAGGATGTCGAGATCAAATGTGGCGCGAGGAACTCCATGAAGGATGGAGGCGATCCCGCCAATGACAACATATTTGACTTCATGTTTTTGAAATGATTTGAATACGTCCTGCAATCGGTTGAGCATGTTTTTGCTCCTGTAGAGAGGGCGTTATACTGAGCGATAGATCGGTAAAAGCGCAAAGCATTTCCATCCGCTCCTGCATACTGAGCGAGCGGAACCAGCGCACTTTGGCTTCCGGTGTCTCTTCGTTACGATCGTGCGAGATAGAACCATCAGTTTTCATAAGATCATTTTAGCAATTCGTTTTAACTTTTCAAGCGCAGAACATATATTCACCAACCGGTGTGGATTTGTGGAACCCATAAAAACAATAAGTTCAAACAAGATGATGCCACCTGATTTTCATCGCGCCTCAAGCAAACACATAACGTTCAGGCTGAGACGCGTTTTTTTGCGCTAGCAAAAAAACGTAGTCTCCGGCCTCTCGCACACCTTATAGCCGGTATTTCTTCGTGCGATCATGCCAGTAGCCGGGTTTCCGCTTCGCATGTGCCACGGCAATGACCAGAATGAAACCGGGTTCGATAGAGAAAACGATGGAGTAAGGGAAGTTTGGAATAAGGCACCGACGAAACGGTGGATGCAGCACACGGAAGCGAAAGGGCATGGCGACGATGCGGTCTGCTTCGGTTTCCACGGCTTCGCGAAAGCGTCGGCCAAGCCCCCTCTGACACTCCTCGTAGTATTCCACGGCCGCGAGAAACTCAGCGCGAGCGTCTGGATCGAACGCAACCTTGGTCATCCTAACACCCGATCCGCTTCGTCAAAAACCTCTTTAGCCGGAATAGGCTTTCTCTTTCCGGCCTGATACTCTTCATAGCGTCGCTCTGCTTCGGCCACCCACGCGGTGTCGTTTTCGCTGAGGGCCTCTCCGCCTAAAGAGCTAAGAAGACGGTCAGCGAGAAATGCGCGTTCCTCTTGTGGCAGGTTCAGAGCCTCTTGTTCTACCTTGTCGAGAATTGCAGTCATAGTCTACCTCCCGATATTGACGCCATGAATATATCTCATGTCGCGATCATTCTCAAGCACAAACGCTGCGCTTAGCCGCGGTGCGATTTAACTGTCGAAAAAGAGATATTTAGTTGGTTGCTGCTGTTTTGGGGATTCAGTGGGGATTCAGGGTCGGGCATGGAATCAGGAGTGCACGGGCGCTTTATGCATTCCGCTCCAGATAAAGCAGGGTTGTGGCGGAATGAGCAAGTCGGATTTTGTAACTACTCAGCGAAATGCCCTATGGAACCGACTTGCGCCCCCGCCAGGTTCAACAGCCAAATTCGCCTAGACAACCCGAGTGCGGGGTGATATTAGTTTCTCCTGAAAGTTGGCATGGTTGTTTGCTGGGTCTGGAGGAGAAACCAATGCGCGAGCCTGATTTTAATAATATGGAGAAGGTGCTGGCAAAGGAGTGTCCTTCCCGTCCGACCCTTTTCGAGTTCTTTCTGAATGAAAGACTATATCGCAAGCTGGCGGGCGATCTTCCCCAAACCGGCAACCCATTCCGCGACGCCTGCCGCCAGCGCACGCGCGCCTTCAGTGCCGCCGACTACGATTATGTCACGTTTGCCGCTTCGGAGTTTCATTTCGTACGTCCCGTGCGCAGTCAGGGGAAATCCATTTCGCAGAACGAGGGAGCTCTCGTCACGGACCGCGCTTCTTTCGATAAATACAAGTGGCTTGATCCCGATGCTTTTGCCGATTCGCATCTTGAAGATCTTGCCTCGGAGCTGCCGGGGAAGATGAAGATCATCTGTTGCGGCCCGGGCGGTGTTCTCGAAAATGCCATGGAGGTGGTCGGTTTCGACAACCTGTGCATGATGCTGCACGATGATCCCGGGCTGGTCTCGGATGTGTTCGAGAACATCGGAAGCCGGCTCGTTCGCTACTATGAGCGCGCGTCGCGGCACGATTCTGTGGGCGCCCTTATATCGAATGATGACTGGGGGTTCAAGACTCAGACCATGCTGGCTCCGGACGATATGCGCAAATACGTTTTTCCATGGCACAAAGAGATCGCCGGCGTGATCCATAAAGCCGGCAAGCCCGTGCTGCTGCACTCGTGCGGACAGCTCGAGGGCGTGATGGAGGATGTGATAACGGACATGAAATACGACGGCAAGCACAGCTTCGAGGATTCCATCATGCCAGTCGAGGATGCCTATGAGAAATACGTTGGCCGCATAGCCATACTTGGAGGCATCGGCCTCGATTTCATCTGCCGCGCCACGCCGGATGAGATCAGGAAGCGCAGCCTGGCGATGCTGGAGCGCGCCGCCGTTCGTGGCGGCTATGCGCTTGGCACGGGGAACAGTGTTCCGGAATACGTGCCGGACGAGAATTACATGGCGATGATTTCAGCGGTGTGATTGGAGCCGGCGCGAGTTGCCGGAAAAGAAAACGGCCGGGACGGCCGTGTCCAAAGGGAATGGAGCTGGCGGGATCCTCCGGAAAACGAGTGAAAACAACATTGTCAGAATATCTGGAGTGGGCCCGGGATTACAACCTGATACCCGTCTGCCGCGAGCTGCTCGCCGACACCGAGACTCCTGTTTCCGTGCTGCAGCGGTTTGCCGACCGCCCGAACGTGTTCCTGCTGGAGAGCATAGAGGGCGGCGAGACGTGGGGCCGCTATTCGTTCGTCGGCATTGATCCGGAGCTCTTTCTCGAGGCCGATCATTCGGGACCCGGTTTCGGGAAGGGCGGCCCGCTGGACGGGCTTCGCGCCGTGTACCGCGACGTGCGTCCGGCGCCTGTGCCAGGCCTGCCCCGTTTCCTTGGCGGCGCGATCGGCTTTATCGGCTACGAGGCGGTAGGCGAGTTTGAGCGCATGCCGGCCCCGAAGACCGGGAACAGCGGGATACGCTCGCGGAGCCGGTTCCTCAAGGTCGATAACATGATCGTGTTCGACAACATCCGGCACACGGCCACCATAATAGTCTGCTCCCGGCCGCATGAATCGGCGACCCCGGAACAGGCATATGAAAAAGCCCGCACGCGAATAGTCGAAATCGAGGCCATGCTCGCGAAGCCGCCGCCGCATGTTGAATCACCTGTTTTTCCGTCAGTCACGTTCGAATCCAACATGTCACAGGCGGACTACTGTGCGATGGTGGAGAGGGCCAGGGATTACATCATATCGGGCGACATCATACAGGCCGTGCTGAGCCAGAGGTTCGGCGCCAGGTCCGCCGTTCCGCCCATCCAGCTCTACCGCGCATTGCGGCTGCTGAACCCGTCGCCTTACACCTATTTCCTCAAGATCGGGGACCAGACGCTGGTCGGTTCGTCGCCGGAGATCATGGTCCGGCTCACTGGCAGCCGCGTGGAGCTGCGCCCGATCGCCGGGACCCGTCCTCGCGGCCGGACCGAACAGGAGGACAGGCGCCTGGCAGACGAGCTGCTCTCGGATGAGAAGGAAAAGGCCGAGCACGTCATGCTCGTTGATCTGGGCCGCAACGATGTCGGCCGCGTGTGCGACACGGGAACGGTCCAGGTGCGGGACTACATGACCATCGAGCGGTACAGCCATGTCATGCACATCGTCTCCCACGTCGAGGGCATTCTGCGCAAGGATCACGACGCGCTCGACGTGATCCGCGCCACCTTTCCTGCTGGTACGCTGAGCGGCGCCCCGAAGGTCCGGGCCATGGAGATAATCCACGAGCTCGAGCCCTGCCCGCGCGGGAGCTACGGCGGCGCGCTGGGCTATGTGAGCTACGACGGAAACATGGACATGGCTATAACGATTCGCACGATGGAAATAGTGGACGGCAGGATAGCTATACAGGCTGGCGCCGGGATAGTGTACAATTCGGTGCCCAAAACGGAGTTCGAGGAAACCTATCACAAGGCCAGGGCCCTGCAGAAGGCGGTTGAGCTTGCGGCGAACGGATTAAAACTTGATGTGGCGCCGCCATGAAAATGGCGGCTGTAGGCCAGGATTGTATCCTGGCGTCCGTGTGGGCCGGCGCCACAGTGTGGGAAGATCGAACGGCCGGGACGGCCGTCTCCAAAGGACCATTGAGGCGATATCTAGGGAAAAGCCGCGTTAATCTGGAATACCAAATGGAGCCGGCGGTCCCCGCCGGACAGAGATAGTTGGAGCCGGCGGCTTGTCAGGCATAGCTTTAACGACGACTGGTCTCCGCAGGAAAGAAAGTCAATGATCATCCTGATAGACAATTACGATTCCTTCACCTATAACCTCGTGCAAACCCTCTGTCCGCTCGGGGCGGAGATCGAGGTTTTTCGCAACGATGTGGTGACGGTTGACCAGGTGGAAGAGATGAAGCCGGACGCGGTAATAATATCCCCCGGCCCGGGCGCCCCGGAGCAGGCAGGCATTTCGGTTGAGCTTATCCGGCGGGTGTCCGGCAGAGTTCCGCTGCTTGGTGTGTGCCTCGGCCACCAGGCCATAGGCGTGGCGTTCGGCGCCACGGTGTCGCATGCCGGGAGCATCATGCACGGCAAGACCTCGCCGGTCTCACACAACGAAACTGGGCTCTATAAGGGGCTGAAAAACCCCTTCGTCGCGGGCCGGTACCACTCGCTTGCAGTAATGCGGGACAGCCTGCCGCCGGAACTCGTGGTAGAGGCCACTAGCGATGACGGCGAGATCATGGGCATGCGGCACACGCAGCACCCCACTTACGGCGTGCAGTTTCACCCCGAATCCATTCTCACCCCGAGCGGCAAACGGCTGCTGCGCAACTTCCTCGAGCTCGTTAAGAACACGGATGATAAGACGGGCGAGGACTGCCCATGAAAACATCATTTCACCATGAAGGGCATTGCTTCCGCGAGCGCGTGGGGCTTGAGCGAGTTTGCAGTTCCGCCGTGCCGGACGATCTCAAACAACATCTCGTGGCGGTCGGCCGGATCAATGACTGCCTCGGCCATCATCGCTTGCGCGCAGATTCCAGCCTTCTCGACGCGACGGCGGATTTTATCGGTGGCGGCGAGCCCTTCGGCCTCGAGGAAAAGATCGAGCCCCTTCAATCCCACCTCGCGATCGAGCCCGTAGTGGCTCGCCGGGCGCGAACAGCGCTCGTGTCTGCCACTTGCGTGCGCCTTTGACCTGGCGAACTCGAGGAACTCGCGGATGGGCGGTGCGGCCTCCTGGTAGTAAAGGTCGAGGAATTCGTCAATGAGCCTGGCGCCGTTGAGAGACGGATTCCAGAGCAGACGGCTCCCAACGTAGTTGCGAAGCTCGGAAAATTCGCCGCCGCTAGTGTTCCATGCGCCCTGGAGCATGATGCCCTTTGCGCCGTGATCAACGAACCATCGCACGTCCGGCGCGATGGTCTCGATGTTGGGGCAGGGGACGTGGTAATTGGCGAAATTCACAATGTAATGCCAGATGTAGATGTCGTCGCAGATTTTGCTCCACGCCTCCATGTCGCCGCAGAATGGCGCGTTGAGGGGGCATTCCGGGTCATCCATCGCGTGGTTCATGCAGCACTCGATGCTGCAGAGCTGGATCTGGACGTTCGGAAGCGGGCGAAGATTCCTGGGAGGCCTGCGCGAATATTTGTAGGCGAGCGTGCCCACCATCACGTCGGGATGGCGCTTTGCGACCTCGGCGGCAACCGCGTTCACGAATGTGAGCAGCGAGCCCATCTGTGAGCCCTCGCGCCGGTCAATCTCGCGGCAGCGTTCGCAACGGCAGTAGTTCGTGTTGTCGTTCTGGCTCACAGATACGTTTTTCAGCTCTGGGTTGCACTCAAGCTCGGCCAACACCGCTTCGGTGACGAGCCTCAGCACATCCGGATTGGTGAGGCACGGCTGGTCGCCGGGGTTTTCGTCGCGGTTGAAATATTCAGGATGTTTGCTGCCGTATTTGGACCAGGGAACGTAGCGCGCAAAGGTATGGTTGATGAGCCGCAGTTGCGATTTGCCCCCGAGCTGCGGCTCGTTCGGGATCATGTTGCACCTCATTCTCGCTGCGAATACCGGGTTGTTCATTTCCCCATAGTACGTCCACCGGAGCGCGACGGGCGGATGGAACGTGCGCTCCATCGGGCCGATGACTGATGGCTTCTTCAGGCGTGGGACGTGGGTGCAGTCGGGGGCGAGAAACCGGACCCCGGCGTAGTCTTCGAGAAAAGTGTAGACCCCGTAAAGGGTTCCGCGCGGGCGCCCGCCCGCTATCGCTATGACATTGTCCCGCGCGACAATTCTCAAATCTTCCGGCACCAGATCATCCGTTACGAAGGCAAGTTTTCCGGCCTTTTCGACCGCATCGGGTCCTACAAAAAAGCAGCCTGTTCCGTTCCCGGCAGAATCGGCGATCGGCAGGTTTGTCCCCGTGGCCAGGGCGAGAAAGTGCTGAAGCTCTATGGCGGCGTAGCGCTCGGACGGGATGGCGGCGCTATCCACGACAATTTGCCAATTCTCAAGCGCCGCGAGGTTAATTCCGCTTCCTCCTTCCGGATCGGCGATAGCCTGCGTGGCGAGCATGAGGATTAAAAGCGTTTGCACTACCATCCTGTAGAAATGAGGGAATAATCTCGCGAGATCGCCTGCCCGCAAGCCGATGCCTCTCTCCTCAACCTCCAGCGCATACCTCAGTCCCGTTTCATGTTCGAATCGGCGAACCTGCGGATAGATTGTCAGCGCTGGTTGAGCAGGCATGGTGTCTTCTTCTGTGTTTGGTGAGCCGCTTCTGTGTCGTTCTCATGTGACTGCAAGCTGACTCCGTCAACGTCCGGTTTGAGCAGAATATTCAGTCCGACCTCGATCCAGCCTGAGTTCCAGTGGTGCTTCATGTCAGGGCAAGGCAGGAAAAGATGCGGAACTCCGTTCGCTGCAAGCGCGTCGGACAGGGCGCTCATCTCATCATGAAAGTTCGCTCCCGAAATCAGAACCAGTTGGTGTTCTGTATGCATTGCGGTCTTGAACTCTCGGATTGTCCGAATCGGGAGGTTGGCCTGCCATGCGGCGTCGTCGGGATAGAATGCGTCAGTGCCCCACGGCGGCAATTGCAGGCGCGCGGCCGGCGCATCGAAGATGATGGTCGCCGATACAAGGTCGGGAATCGTTCGCGCGATGTTCCATGCGCCAAGACCTGACTTGCTGAAGCCGACAAGCACGATTGGGGCAACATCCCAAGCGCTAATCTGTGCAATCGTTTCCTTCCGGACGGCTTCGTTGTACCAGACCAATCTCGAAAAGCCGACCCGCCGGATGGAGGCGTCCGGATAGCCTGCAATGCTGTCGGGAATGGTCCCGAAAGTTATGTCGCCGGGCCCAGTGGCCGGGAGAAAAACCAGGTTCAACATATTTTCCTTTCCGATGGTCGCGGGGCAAACATTGCCTCAAGCTGCCGGTCCGTCTTGCGCCTGACTGTCCTGTTTCAGCGCGGGCAGCGCGACTTCGATTCGGTCCGGCGATTCTTTCCCGGCAATCTCCTTGCCGTCGCAGTAGAGGCGCAATCCTTTCCCCTTCTGATATCTCAGGCCTGTCTTGTCATAGGCGATTGTGAGATTGTGGTTGTGATAGCGAATGTGATCAAGACAGAAATAATCCCACTCCGCGGGCGCCAACGGGGCAACAACCAGGCGATCATCTCCCTGCGGACGAAGCCCGACAAGGCCACTGATGATGAGGTCGCAGTAGGTTGAATGATTGTAATCCTTTCCCCCCGTTCCTGACCCTTTTCCGCGGACGCCTCTCCATCTGTCCAGCCGGCTTTGGCGGATCCAAGCGCCAGCTTCAGCGTGGTTCGCGTGAGCCAATCGCCGGAGAATGGATTCAGACTTTCGTCAATCCAGGGGACCTCGCGCCCGTCATCGAGTTTTAGCCGGTGAGAGCGGGTGTAGATTTTGAGTAGCTCGAAATAGTCCTTCCGGGTCATGACGTCCTGCCGGGCAATTGATGGTGTTGTGCTTTCCGGCCCAGGACACTGACGGAAGAAACTCGGTGATGACGAACCCGTCGGGAGTGTCATTGATATGCTTGCGAAACGTCCACCAGCGGAAATAATAGATTTCCTCGATCTCCTTATCCGGGCACTCGAAGAGGGGAATGTTGCGGCGCAGCCACGCTGCCGCCTGGTCGTTGGGAACATGCCGGCGATACATCTCATGATCGTTCCGGTTGAACGCCTCAACGTATGTCTCCATCTTATTTGTGGATAGAATGTGCTGATTGGTCATTTTCTCTCACTTCGCGGCCGTTGGTTCCTCGCCGTAGGCGTTGTCCGAGGCATTTGTCTTTTCGGCTAATCCGTGCACGGCATCCGCCGGGGCGCCGTGGTTTGGAAACCAGTTGCGGCGGATATCGCATTTCTGCTGCGGCACTCCGCGAATTACGACCGGGGTGTTGGGGGACGCCGTAATGTCAATCTCAGTTTCTCCGGGAATGAAGACAACCTGTCCGCGCCTGGCTTCCGAGAGCGCCGCCAGAAGGGTCTCGAGATTGCTGGCGGTGAAATCGCCCTTCGTAATAATGCCCATGTAACCCTTTTCCCCTCCGCTCGGTTCGCGCGTGTCAGCCTTTGCCCCATACACCTTGTTGTCAATCAGCACCCAGGTCGTCTCATCAGCGGCAATGTCAACCGATGCCATGCGGAACAGTCCCGGCGCGGCTGAAAGCGATGTTTTCATCCATCCTCCTGTGATTGGCCGGGTTTTGCTACTTCATCAGCAACAAGCTGAAAGCTATCACCAGCATTCCGCCAAAGAAAGAACCCGCGTTCATCCAGTGCGCACCGACTTCTCCGAAGCGTTCCACCAGCGACTCGACACCTTTGAAAAAGATTTCCACAAAGGACACATACAGCATAACTCCGGCCGAGAATCCTGTTGCAACCGACAGGAAGCGATAGTTCGTTCTCTTCGCCGTGAACGCTATGACGCTTCCAATCGCAGTCGCCATTCCGGCTAACAGAGTCAATCCGAAGGCAATCCATAAGTCTCTCATGCAAGAGCTTGCCTATGGGCCGGCGTCGCAGGTCAGGTGCTGTTAATCTTTGCCTGAACCTGCCGGTTCGGCTTAGTGTTGTTGCAGTAGTGTCAGGAGTTCCGAATCAAGGCGATGTCCATGCCATTCTGTGTAAACTACGTCTTTTCTGTCGGAGTCAAGTATGCCGAATGAGCCTCGGAAATTCCACAGTGCATAACCGATACCAAGACCATGAAGTATTTCCAGCACATCCCGGAACCAGGAAAGGAACACCGCATGCGGAGTTTCGTGAAAGCATCCTCCTTCGCCGCAGTGAACTCCCACGCCTTGTGCTATCAGTTGAGCCCATTTGCCATAATGCTTTTCCAGGACTGATTTGTCCCAGCGCTGTCCATAATGATCGCCCCCGGGCCATTGCGGTGCTGGGAACTTGTCGCCATTGACCCAGGAGGCTCGGTAATGGCTGATTCCCATCGGCAGGTAGGCCCGGCAGCTTTGGGCGATTCCGAGGTCGGCCAATTCGGGAATGGGCTCGTTCCCCCAACAGAGACCGTCCGCGATAATCAATCGCTCCGGGTTGATATTCCGGATAGCGGCGGTCAGGGCGCGTATCACCCGCTCATGCTCGGCACGAGTCATATCATCGGAAGGCTTAGGCGGTTCGTTCAGAAGATCAAAGCTGAGTTGCCCGGAGGAGATGCCCGCATAGCGTTTTGCGAAAGCACGCCAGTGGTGGCAACACGCTTCAAGCGCGTCGGCATCCCGCCACAGACTCCTGGGTTCCGGCGGAGGACTTACGCAGTAGCCTGGAGCCCGATGCAGATTCAGGCAGACATGGATACCGTACCGCTGCCCCAGCTCAATAGCATTGTCCACGTGTTCAAGAATGGTTTCATCCATATCCAACCAGCGATCGGGGCTTGACCAACAGCGGTAGGTCATGGGGAGTCGCACGAAGTCGAAGCCCAAATCCGCAATCCACTGAAAATCTGTTTCTTGAAAATGCGGGTTTGGTGAATTAATCTTCCCGATCTTTGAAGTCTTGTTTGTGGAGAATTTCTCCAAGAGGTTGAAACCGCGCCAGCGTGGGAGAGGGTTCTTTGCAGCTTTTGTCATCAGTGCCTATGCCTTTCGGTTTGAGGTGTCCAGCAATATTTATGAGGCAACGCCTTCAGGCGATTGCCTTCTGAAGCTTGTTCTGCAATCTTTTGATAGTGCCGTATTCTATAAGCTGTTTTCTCCTCTTGCAGTATGGATAAGAAATTGCCTCAAACGGGAATATCGTACGTCCCCGCGGAATCCTTCTCAATGAGCCGCCGCCCGTCCAGCGAGCAGAACATGCCGTCCCTGATGATCACGCCGGTGGGCCTGCCCTCCCGAAGCGTGACCGCGGCAAGCGCGGCGTCGGATTCCAGACGGCCCGCCGATCCGACCTGTTCCTCCAGCCATGGCGCGAAGGCGACCAGATCCTCGCCGCCATCCGGCCACTCCAGCCGGAGCGTCCACGCGTTGCCGGTTGGCGAGGCGTAGAAATCACACTTGACCGGCGGAGGCTCGGCGCCGTCGAACGGCAGTAGCAGGGTCGCGAAGGCGGAGCGGGACCAGCCGCCGCCCGCCCCTTCGAAGAAGACCTGCGGAGCCGGTTCGTACTTGCCTGTCTTGCCGGTCGGCAGCCAGCCGCGCAGCGGAAGGTATGCGCCCTCTCTCACTGCGCAGCTCATGGGGTCGTTCGAGTGAAGGATCTGGATGAGGATATTGCGTCCCTCGCCGGCGCTCCATGCGCGCAGCTTCCCGGCATCCAGTCCGTGTGGACCGGCAGGAAGCTGCCAGTGCGCGGCGTAGCGCTGGCCCGGGTCGAGAGCCAGCGAGTCAATCACGAGCGCCCATCGGCCGGGCAGCCAGAGCAATGTGCGGTTGTGAATTCCAAAAACTCCCGGACGCTTACCCTCGTTCCAGCCCCATCCGTAGAGGCCGGGATAGTATCCGCCGCCGTAGGTGGAGCTGACGATGGCGGCGTGGTCCATGATCTCGGCTCGCGTGTTGAAGGGATCCGCCTCGCATTGGCTCATGCCCGCGAAGTTCACCGTGTTGTGGGCGGGAGTTGATTTTCCGTAAGGCCCGAATTGGTCGCTCATCTCGTAGGTGAAGACTCCGGGGTCGCAGAGCAGCATCCGCCTCTTGTCATATAAGGATATGCTGTTACGGGAAAGATGGCAGTGTCCGCCGCCCCAGCGGGTGGCGTCGAATGTTAGCATTGTCGAGTCCGCGCTCCAGCCGCTTCGCAGGAAGACTTGTCCCGCGGAGTCGAAGAAGCGTGAAGGCTTCGCCTCGGCGTCCCATTCAGGACCGCTAAGCCCGGCATCCTTCAGAAAGGCGCCGCGCTTTTTAATTGTTGCGTCAAGCCCCTTGCCCGGCCGCCACACGCTCCCATCGTGCAGGCCTATGGAGCCACCGTCGGGCGCGGTGGAGTAGAGCTGGTAGTCAAGCATGCGGGCCGCTCGCACGGCGTCAATCCGCAAGCCCAGCTCCGGCCTTGCTTTGCCGATCCGCCAGAGCTGTGAAAAAACGTGGCACATCCAGCTGTGGTAGCTCGGGTTGTGCTCCTCGTGCGAGCCGTCCGGATGAACCTGGCGATGGAACGTCTCATTGAGCTGGTGGACCGCAAAGGGGACATGATCGTCGAGTCCGGGAACAGCGAGACCGGACTGCAGCATCGTCACCAGCCCGGCGATGCGCCAGTTGCCCTTGCGCGCGAGATGCAGCCGCAACAGGCGCAGTTGTTCGCGCGCGGAATCAACAATGCTCCGGATGAAAGCGTCGTCCTTGAAATCCCGGCTGTCCGCGAGCGCCTCGACCGCGCGCCACCATGAACCGAGGCGCACGGCAGTGTTGAGCGTACTGTCGCCCGGCAGCATTGAGTCCTTGCCGGAATATGGATGGGCGCGAATCCAGTCCTCGATCAGCATTCGAGCCAGGCGCGGTAGTTCCTTGTCGCGCTCCACCTGGTAGACGGGCAGGACATGCATGACGCAGTAGAAACGGTTGAGCTGTGCCGGCCATTCCTGGTGGTGGATGTGCCCGCCGCTCCAATCAACGTTGGACAGACCGATCTCCACTTCCACGTCGCCGTAGAAAAAGGCGCGGCCCTGTTTCAGAGCCGCAGCCGCCTTGCGTGAGGTTTCAAGATCACCGGGGTCTCTGCCTGCTCCGACCTGTTTGTTGTATAGAGCGGAATTGCATGCAATCGTGCCGGCAAGGTTTTCCATTGTTGCTCCTTGTACACAATAGTGTTCAGATTGAAGGCAGTTATCGTGACAGGCCGGATGTGGAAAGTCAATCCGATAACCCTGATCCGATAACCCTAAACCCGGCAGTTCGGCTCTACGAACGCCGCACCAAATGGGTCAAAGACGAGGTGCTTGCAAAAATCCGCTTTTGCAAATAGAATACAGAAATCAGCAGTCAGGATTCAGGAAAAAAATTGTCCGCCAGTGGCGGAGAGGCGCAGAGTGGCAAGTAAGATATGGACAGTATATTAAGACTCCCAACAATTGAAAGGGATGATCATGATAAAATGCTTGCTGGCGTCGCTGTGCGCGGTGTTGACCGCCCTTCACGTGGCTTCGGCCGCGCCTGTTGAAATCACGCTTCATGATGGGCTCGGGTTGGATTGGAAGGATGAGTTAGTCCATTATCCTCTTAATCTTCCCGAAAAGGCTGTATTCGAAGCCAATGCCGTCGAGGTCGCCGTTAAAGGACACGGCGCCATCCCTTGCCAGCTGAGCGATATCGTGCGATATCCCGACGGATCGGTATCGAGCTGCAAGGTATGGTTCAGAACCGATCTCGGGGCCGGGACTACGAACGTCTATATCATTACCCCCGGGAAGCGGGGAACCATGTCGGCTGAGCCCGTTAAGGTGGAAGCGGACGCCGTTTCCGTGACGCTTTCCACACTGACTCCCGCAGGGCGAATCGGCATCCGGCTGCCGGCCGGGAGCAAAATCTACGACTGGCCGGCGCCAGCCGCGGAGACGCCCGGCCCCGTTCTGGCGCTACTGCTGCCGTCCGGTCGCGAGACGGGCAGCGGCCGTTTCGAGGTCCCTTTCGAAGTTAAGTCATATCAGTCCGAGGTCACGGCCTCCGGTCCGCTCTTCGCCGAAGTTCGCGTTCAGTACGTATTCGATGCAGGGTTCTGGGAATTTTCCGCCAGAGTCGAGCAGGGGCGGCAGACCATTCTCATCAATGAGGAGTTCGACACCGGATACAGCGGTCAGCAGATGCCTCTCTCAATGAAGCGGCATCAGACTCGCTGGAGCCCTGTTGATCGCTTCTACAGCCTCGTGCTTGGCGGAGAGAAGGCGGACGGGTTCCGTCCCTCGCAGGTGTTTTTCGGCGCCAATAACAACGATCCGGCCTTCATGGACGTTCTCCCGCGGACCATCCCGGCCGGGTTTTCAGAAATACGCGGCAACTGGTTTGCCGCCCCGGTGCACGGATTTAACGTGGATTGGAACCGGCCCGGCCCAGTGTTCTTTCTCAGCGGCTATGCCAGCTCAATGCCGCGCGTTGGGCGGTTGGCGCGAGTGGTTGAGCCGGGTGGCGAGGCCGTGGGCGTGATAGGGCTCCACACCGAGCGCTGGCACAATCCGATGAGCCTGCATCTGCGCGTCACCCCGGAGCGCGAACTGGCGCTCTCGCTCCCGATCCAGACCTATGAGCAGGAGTGGAACAGCGACGGTTTTGGCCGGTTCAGTCCAAACTACACCGGCAAGATGCTCTTCAACCCGCCTTACCTTGCAAAGCGCTCCTACGGCATAGTATTGGGCAATGATGAGAACGAAAAGGATAACCTGCTGGGCGGACTTTTCGCGGTGGGGGCAAGCCAGGCGCTTTCGCTAGACTGGGTGAAGGACATGATCCTCGAGTGGCCCGACGCGCAGAGGGACGAGGCTGGCGCGCCGGAGACTAGTGAGAACGGCATGGAGGCTCTGAATTACCTCCGGCGCCGTGTCGCGATAATGCGCACGGCGGGCGATCTCGCGCGCTACTCCATGGCCTACCATCACGGGTTCGGGCAGACGGATTACAACAAGGTCCGGAACGCGATGGAGAACGCGGGAACGGAGTTCACAGCCGATGACCGGCGCGAGGCTCACCGGCTGTTGGCCTTCTTGGCCTACGATATGCACTCTGCATGCCGGTTTCCGTATGGAACCGGTTTCCACCTGAATAACCCTAACATGACGATCATGGCGGTGGACGCGCGGATGAAGATGCTCGGATTGGTGGCCGATCATCCCATGGCGCCCCGGTGGGGCGAGGAATCCTTGAATTTGGCAAAAGCTTTCATCGAGCGCTTTACTCGCGAGTCGGGCGCGCCGTTTGAAAATCCACACTACATTCTCGGCGTCACGCTGGCCCAGCTGACTAGTGCGAACGAGATTATTATGGCGCAAGGCGTCGGCGACGCATTTGACAATGAGCTCTTTGTCCGCATGCTGGGATTCCTGCCCAACTGGCTCACGCCTCCGGATCCCCGCTTCCTCGGGTATAGGCTCGTGCTGCCGCTTGGCAACTGCTCTTACCAGTCCGTGCCGCCGGAGATGGGTGAGAGACTTGTTCGCTATCTCGCCTCGCGCCGCCCGGAATCGGCCGGCGAGATTCAGTGGATGGTCAACCAGACCCTGCCCGAAAAAGAGCGGCTTACAATCGTCGCGGACCGCGTTCCGGCGCTGGGCAGCGTGCACTACGAGGACTACGGCGTGAGCTTCCGCCACGGGTTTGGCACACCCTACGAAACGCTCTTCCACATGATGGCCGGGAACTGCTTCGGCCACTATGAGCTGGAGACCGATCAGATGGCCTACACGCTCTACGCGAAGGGACAGCCGATCAACCTCCACTTCGGCAACGGCTATTTCCCGATTTTCAACAGGCCGTGGCTTCGCAACAGGGTTTCGATAGATCACAAGTGGGAGATTCCCGAGCGCAACGAACCGCGTATTGAGTCCGTCATGCTGTCCGAAACGGCCGACTATGTGCGCACCGTTAAGCCGATTGATCAAATACAGGGACGCACAGAGTACCCGCCAGCGCGCGGCGGGCAGGATCCTCACAGTCTTACGCCGGAACCGGTCGAGGATATACCGATGACGGAGTGGCATCGCCAGGCGCTTTTTCTGAAGGACCCGGATCCGAAAGGGCCGAACTATTTCGTTCTTTGTGACAGTTTTGCCGGCACGCCGACGCGGCCGACCGATCTCAGCCTCTGGTTCCTCTCTACCGATATGACGCGGAAAGGGGATGTCTTTCATTTCGTTGGCCAGTGCGAGGTTGATATGGACCTCTTCGTGGCCGCGCCCGTGAACGCCGAGCCGGAGACCGGCAGCTACGGCCACGTGCAGCAGGCTTACGGCCGCCGCGTGGGATTCGATCCGAAATATCATCCGGACGGCAAGCTCGGCGAGACCCAGCAATTCGTCCGCTTTCGGCAGGAGCCGGGCAAGGGATACCTGGTGGTGCTCTATCCTAGGCTTAAGGAAGGTGATCCAGAAGCGCAGTTCACGCGGCTCGGCGATGCGGCGGTGCGGGTGAAGACTCCAGTTTCAACCGATACCGTCATACTGAACAGCCACCCGTTCAGCTTCAAGAACGGAGATCTGGCTTTCAGCGGCTCGGCAGCCGTGGTGCGCGATTACCCGGACGGCCGCCGCGTTATCTCAAATCTGGAGGGGAATCTGCGCCTGGAAATCGGCGGCAAGATCATCGCAGGGTCGGGCCCGTTTGAGGTGACGCTTAAGGACGGCAAGCCGGCGAAAACTCCGCCGCCGGGCGTGGTCTTTTCGGATAAATGACGGCCGAGTGGTCCTGTAAACGAGACGGATCGCAGCGCTTCGTTATTGAGGGCTTGCAAAGAGGAGCAGGAAAACTTAAACCGCGCGTCCGATCACCCGCAGGGCATTTCGAAATCCAGCTTTTCGCCTTCAGGAATGAAATGATCCTGAGGCAATTCCGGATTGATGGCGGGGAAATCGGTATTTTCGTTCGGCGCCGCATGCCTGATGTAAGGAACGCATTCGAATTGCCAGCCGCGTCCGCTTATGCGTGGGTCGCCTATTTCTTTCAAAACACCTTCGAGCTTCGCCCTGAGCTCCGCGCGGATCTTTTCGTGTTCTGGTTCGGATAGAAGGTTGCGGACGCACTCGGAATCATCGGGACGATGGTAGAGCTCTTCGCCGGGCCTGAGTCCGAAACAGAGATTGAACCTTTCGGGATCGTCATGGCGGTGAGCCAGTATATAAGATTTTGACGGACTGTCGTCGCAATCTCCGTATCGTTCCGGATTGCCGGTCGGCCAGCGATCCGGCTCGAAATTTCGAACGTAAATATAATTATCGGTCACGATCGAACGAATGGGATAACCTGCGAGCCATGGCCTGCTGTATCCGTGGCGCTCGCGGCCGATGATGACGAAGTCGCGTGAAGGGTCGACCCGTCCGGAAGTCCCGGAGCGCAGCACATCAACGAGAGACCGTCCCGACATGGCATCCGGCAGCGCGATTCCCGCTAGTTCCAGAAAGGTCGGAGCGAGATCTATGAAGCTGATGAAATCGCTGACGACGCGACCGGGGCGGGTGCCCGCGCCGCGAACAGCAAGCGGCACATGGCAGCCGTGTTCATAACCCGTAGCCTTGGAGCGCGGAAACGGTTTCCCGTTGTCGCCGGTCACCACGATAAGGGTGTTGTCCAATTCCCCGCGTTTTTCGAGCAGATCCATCATGCGGCCGAGGTCGGCGTCGAAACGTTCGACTTCCAGCGCATAATCGAGAAGGTCCGAACGCACCTCTTCACAATCCGGCAGATAGAACGGAACCTGCACATCTTCAAGCCTCTTGCCTTGCCTTAGGCCGGAGCCCTGTTCGTAAAAGCGATGCGGCTCCTTGGATCCGTACCAGAAACAGAAGGGAGCGTCGGCTGGTTTATTCTCCAGGAAATCGGCAAAGTTGGCCGCGTAGTCGTTCTTGCTCATGCATTTCGTGAGGGGACTGCAGGTCTTGTTGTTGAAGCCTGGTCCCGCCGGGTTCCGGTTGCGTCCGCCAGCGGCAATGCTTCCCGGCCCCCAACCTTTGTTTGTGTGCCCGACCCAGTACCCTTGACACTCAAGAATGTCGGGATAGACCTTGTATTTCGCTGGCAGATATCCCCAGAGCTGAGCGCCCGCTTCGAGCGACCATGGATGACGTCCCGTGAGGAGCGATGCCCGGGACGCAGTGCAGGTGGGCGCGGTGGTGAAGCCGTTGGAAAACAAAACTCCTTCGCGGCATATCCGGTCGAAGGACGGCGTGCTGATAAATCGGCAGCCGTAAGCGCCTGCATGCGGCCAGGCCCAGTCGTCGGCAATTGCCACGAGTATGTTCGGACGCGCCTTGTTCATTTTGAGTTGTGAAGACAGATGCAGCTGGCTCGCAGCGCCCTCTGTACACCAGGAAACCCGGGTGCAGCAGGCGGGACGAGCCTGCTGACGTCGGCGTAATGAGAATCCCTGTGCCCCACGATTTGCTTGCCTCGTTTTGCTCCTGTTCATGCCTTCCGGCCGTCCGCCAGCGACGCGTCGAGCGAGAGGAGCTCGCGCACCAGCTCGGCGTGAATGTCCGCGAAGGGCAGCTCCCCGCATATCAGCGGCACCATGTCCGCCGCGTATCCGCCGCGCGCAGCGCAGGTGGAGTCAACCGCGTATCCGATCGAGTCATTGACGAAGCTGACGACAATCGGGACCGGCGCTGCGGCGCCGGCGCGGACGTCGTTCCTGATCGCGCGGAATGTCTCGAAAGGGCTGCCCAGAATGGCGACAGGACCGAGTCTCAGGCCGTGGACCTCCGATGCAGGCTTGCGCGCTGCCTTGTCGCGGGCGAGCAGTCCGTGCAGGGCGATGGCGTACACCACCATCATCCGCTTCTCCTGATCCGAGTCGGTCGGCATTCCGCTCTTGTCCGGCGCCGCGATCTTAGCCTCGCAATCCGCGAGCCTTCTTTTCAACTCTGTATCGTCCCAGTCCTTGCGGCTAAAGGCGACAGCCCTGCGGCAAGTCGCGATGCTGTTCACCTCGACGGTCTGTCCGGCGGCGATTCCGGCGCGCACCGCGCTCGCGAAGCGGCCGGCAATTTCGTCAAGCGCAACCAGGCTTTCGGGCTCGGAGCGTCCGCCGATGGCGGTGTTGATATCGCCCTGCGCGCCCTGCAGGAAAAGGCCCACGGCGCCGGGGTTCTCCTGCTCGACGGCGTTGAGGGCGATCCCTGGGTAGTCGCCGTGGATCACCCGACATTGGTTGCAGCAGACCACCGGATGGCACCCGAACGAGGCGACGAATCCGAGAAGCCGTCCGTCTTCGGAGCGGGCTGTGAGAACGTGGCAGGAGGTGTCGGTTAGCTCGGGCCGGGCCGGCCGCCAGCCGGGCTTCATGGCCTCTTCGTATGGCGCCCAGAACTGATCGTACTCACGGTTTACTCCTATCCCCTCGCAGGGCGATTCTGCGTGGAGGAGGACGGCGGGCTGCAGCCGCCGCAGCGCTTCCCCGGCGGCGTGCGCGATCCGGAAGGACAGGGTTTCAAGGTAGGGCGGATCGCTCTCGCCCCAGCCGATGTAGGCGCCCGTCCCCGGGCCGCTGTGCGTGTGGGAGCAGCAGATCATCACTTCGTCGGGCGCCAGTCCGAAATCGCGGGCTAGCAATTCGCGCACTTGACGCGTGGTTTGCAGCCTGACGCCGACCAGATCGCAGGATATCACCACAGCCCGGCGCCCGCCCGCCTGGACGGCCATGGCGCGGGCCCATAGCCTGTCGCGAACCCCGGTTGAGTGGCGGTTCAGGAAAGGACCAAAGCCGCAGAGCTCAACGCCGACACGCGGCGTGATCTCGGACTTTGCGAACCCTATTTGTATCTTCTTGGTCACGCGATCTCCTTCCAACGCGGGCTTTACCCGCAACCCAAATTTGTGTCCGTTGTGCGCCACGGGCGCATCCGCCTGCGGCGGAGAGACGGCCGTCCCGGCCGTTCCGCCCTTCTATCATTATAACTACTCAGCTGGTTGTGTCAGAGAATGGCGGGACAGGCCCGCCTGTGCGGCCGTCAAACATTGCGCGAGCAGTTACGATTTTTTAATAAGCGGCTAAATGAGCGCGGCGGCATTGTCCGCCACCTTGGCGATGATTTTACCCATCGCTTCGATTGTGCTTTCATCGGAAGCCAGCCGCTGGTGCGGTATGCAGACTGCGTGTCCGGTGCCGGCTCCCTCCGTCACCGGGCAGGTCTCTCCGCCTGCAATGCGATAGGTGCCGAGTTTCGCATTATAGAGCATATGGCGATACACGGGTCCGTAGGTTCCGCCGCACGGCAGGCCCTCGGCGGCCATGGCCTGCTGCAGGCGCCCGACCGGCACCTTCACCGCCGCGCCGCGGTCGAATATTAAGACAAGTCCATAATATCCCTGCGGCGATGCCTCTTTGCCCCGCGCCTGGATGCGCACACCGTCGGAGTCCGAGAGCATTTTGCCGATGACGCTAGCCGACTCTTCATATTTTGCTATCAGTTGTTCGAGACTCGCAAGCTGGTCCAGCAGTATGCCGGCCTGGAAAGCAGTGCAGCGGAAGTTGTGACAGGTGAGGCCGGGGGGCGGACCGGCATCGGCCTGCCCCTGTTTCATGCCTCGCGCATAGCCGATATGCTTCAGGCGATAAAGTCGCTCGGCCAGGTTATCATCGTTTGTGAGGCAGATTCCACCCTCGCCGCAGGAGAGGGTTTTCGACTGCTGGAAGCTGAACGAGCCGATGTCGCCCCAGCTCCCGACGCCGCGCTCGCGCCACTTGCCGCCCTGCATGTGGGCGCAGTCCTCGATCACGGACAACCCCCGCTCGCGGCCGATGGCGAGGATGGCGTCGAGGTTGGCCATTGATCCAAAAATGTGAACGGGGATGATGGCCTTTGTCCTCGGGGTTATCGCCGCGCGCACTTTTTCCGGGTCGAGGCAGAGGGTGGTCGGCTCGATATCAACGAATACTGGAGTGGCCCCCGCATAGTGAACGGCCATTGCCGTTGCCATCCATGTCAGACCGGGCACGATGACCTCGTCGCCCGGTCCGACGTTCAGCGCGGTCAGCGCGCATTCGAGCGTCACGGTTCCGTTAGCCATAAATATCCCGTGCCTGGCACCGTGGTAATCGGCGAAGGCTCGTTCGAACTCCTGCTCTACGGAGGAGTTGAAAGACCATTGGCGCGAGAGATATATATCCCGTAGACGCGCTGCCGTCCGGTCCGAGAGAGGCGGCCACGCAGGCGCGCTTAAAGGTTCTTTGGAAACCGGCTTGCCGCCGAGAAGCGCCAGAATCTGTGATGAATTTGATGTCATGTGCGTCCTCCTTTTTCAAATCCGGCATACTTGTATGATCATGGAATGCGGAGAGAATATGGTGCCGCGCAGCGCGTGTCAAAAGGATTCTTGTGGCATCCGATGATCTTGATTGCCTTCTGCACGGGAATATGCTTTCCTACACGAAAATGTTCAGGTGATCGCAGATCAGTTTAGACGAGAGCGGTGGACAAGGCTAGCCAAATGTATTTGAAATTCGTTTTGGTGTAAAGCCGCGTTAGTGAAG
>CAYWJE010000024.1:0-22186 GCA_964458525.1 uncultured Verrucomicrobiota bacterium | reverse complement strand
AGATAAGGGCAATCCGGAAATAGGATTTTTTGTGACCGTTCAAGGTCGTCAGCATTCAGAACTCAGAACAGCGCGGATCCTGCGCACGCCGGCGCTAGATGCCTCTTCCTTCTTGATTTTGAACACGCCGAGCTCGCCAGAAGTCTTCGCATGCGGCCCGCCACAGACCTCCTTGGTGAAATCGCCAATGGAAAATACTTTCACCTGCTCGCCATATTTCGCAATGAAAAGCGCCGTGGCGTTCGCCTGCTTCGCCTCGTCGAGGCTCATGACGGCCATGGTGACGGGAAGATTCTTCGCAATCTGCTCGTTGACTATCTGCTCGACTTTCTGAACCTGCTCTGGCGTCATCTTCTCCGGATGCGAGAAGTCGAAACGAAGGCGCTCCGGCGTGATGTTCGAGCCCTTCTGCTGGACATGCTCGCCCAGCACCATTCTCAGCGCCTTGTGCAGCAGGTGCGTCGCGGTGTGCAGACGCGAGGTCGCCTCAGAATGATCCGCGAGCCCGCCCTTGAACACCTTGTCCGAACCCTGCTTGGAGATTTCCTGGTGTTTGGCGAAAGCCTTTTCAAAACCCTCCCGCTCTATCGAGATGCCCTGCTCGACGCATATCTCCTCGGTGATCTCCAGCGGAAAGCCGTATGTGTCATAAAGTCGGAAGGCAACTCTTCCGGAAAGGATTGACTGGTTGTGCTCCTTCATTCTCCCAAGCGTCTTCTCCAGCTCTTGTAATCCCTGTGAGAGTGTCTTCTCAAACCGCTGCTCCTCCGCCGGCAGCTCGCTCAGTATGCGCTCCCTGTTCTTCTCCAGCTCGGGATACGCCGCAGCATAGCCCTCTATCACCTTTTCCGCGACGGGACGACAGAAGCCGCCAGTCAGCCCTATTTTTCTGCCATGCCTGATGCAGCGCCGGATGAGACGTCTCAGCACATAGCCCTGCCCAAGGTTGCCAGGGAGGATGCCCTGCTCGTCGCCGAGAATGAAGACGGCGCTGCGCAGGTGATCGGCAATGACGCGAAACTCGCGCGACTCGAAGGGGTTTTCGGCTGAATTGTTTTGCGCCTGCTCCGCTATGGCCTCCATTATCGGCGCAAAGAGTTCCGTATCGTAGACGGAGGCCTTGCCCTGGAGCATGGCAGCGGTCCGCTCGACGCCCATGCCCGTATCAACGTTGCGCTGCTCGAGCGGCGCAAATGAGCCGTCCGCCTGCTTGTTGTACTGCATGAACACGTTGTTCCATATCTCGAAATACTTTCCGCATGAACAGCCGGGCCGGCAATCGGGTCCGCATGCAGGCTTGCCCACGTCAATGAACATTTCAGAATCAGGCCCGCAGGGACCTGTCTTTCCGGCCGGCCCCCACCAGTTGTCCTCCATGGGCAGGAAGAAGATATGCGACTCCGGCACGCCGAGCTTTTTCCATATGTCGAAGGATTCGCGATCAGGCGGCGTCTGCTCGTTCCCCTCGAAGACCGTTATGAAGAGTTCGTCGGGCCGGAAACCGAGATATTGGGAGGATGTTAAAAACTCGAAGGACCAGGAATTCGCCTCCTCCTTGAAATAGTCGCCCAGCGACCAGTTGCCCAGCATCTCGAACATCGTGAGGTGCGAGTTGTCTCCGACCGAGTCAATATCGCCCGTGCGGATGCACTTCTGGACATCGCAGAGACGCCTTCCCGCCGGGTGCGGCTCGCCCAGCAGGTACGGAACCAGCGGGTGCATGCCGGCGGTGGTGAACAGCACGGTGGGATCATTCTGCGGAATCAGCGACGCGCCGGAAATGAGCGCGTGCCCGCGTTCCCGGAAAAACGCCAGGAACAGGTTTCTCAATTCATCGCCTGTGAGGGATTTGCTCATGCCCGCTGAAACTCATGCGCCCGCAGCGCTGCTGATTTTCTCCTTGATCTTCTCGATCAGCTTCGCCTGGAGCTCCGCCTTGCTCTTGACCTCGGCTATCGCCGCCTCCCGCCCCTGCCCGAGCTGCTCGCCCTCGAACGCGAGCCATGAGCCGCGCTTGTCAATGACCCCGTGTTGAATGGCGGCATCCACTATCGAGCCGGCCCATGATATCCCCTCTGCGTAAAGTATGTCGAACTCCGCCTCGATGAACGGCGGAGCGACCTTGTTTTTCACCACCTTGACGCGAGTGTGGTTGCCCATCACGCGCCCCGTCGCGTCCTTGATGACGCCTATTCTTCTTATATCCAAACGGACCGACGCGTAGAACTTCAGCGCCTTGCCGCCCGGCGTGGTCTCCGGGTTGCCAAACATCACGCCAATCTTCTCGCGTAGCTGATTGGTGAAGATACAGCAGGTCTTCGAGTTGGCGATCGCGGCGGTCAGCTTGCGCATTGCCTGCGACATCAGCCTCGCCTGCATACCCATCTGCGGGTCGCCCATTTCGCCCTCAATCTCACTCTTGGGAACAAGCGCCGCCACAGAATCAACGACAACAACATCCGTCGCGTTGCTGCGGATCAGCGTCTCAGCAATCGTCAGCGCCTCTTCGCCGGACGAGGGCTGGGAAACGAGGAGTTCGTCAATATTGACTCCTATCTTTTTAGCATATGTCGGGTCCATCGCGTGCTCGGCGTCTATGAATGCCGCGATGCCGCCCGCTCTTTGAGCGTTCGCGATCACGTGCAGAGTCAGAGTGGTCTTGCCGGAGGATTCCGGACCAAAAACCTCCGTGATGCGTCCGCGCGGGAGTCCGCCTATCCCGAGCGCGATATCCAGCGAGAGCGCGCCGGTGGAAATGCATGGCATCTGTCTTGTCGCCGCGGCGTCGCCAAGCCGCATAATGGCGCCATCCCCAAATTCCTTCTGTATCTGCGCAATTACATTACTCAGGACGGAGCTTCCGTCCTTCGCTTCTTCTGTCTTCGCTGTTTTCGCTGCCATATCGGATTTGCCCCCTTGCAAATGGCCACGCTGTCCAAGCCTTGAACAGCATCAATTTCAACTGATTACACTACCAGCGAAGCGCCCCGCGTGTAAAGACTATTGTTGAGACGCCCCAGAATGAACAAAATGCGGCTTGTTCATCGCGGGATAAACTGTATAGTATCTTCTCTCACGAACAGTTGCCGCGCCGCATGGCCGACAGCGCTCAAGGATCAATGACGGCACGGAATGAGCATGCTCACAAACGGAAAACCTTCATCAGCGGCACGGTCGGGACCCAGCGTAAAGGGCGGTGTGTTGGTGCTCGGCGGCGGCATCGCCGGCGCAACCGTTGCCGACAGGCTCAGCCGCGGCGGGCTCACCGTGCATCTCGTGGAACGGAATTCCGACATCGGAGGCCGCGTTGCCGAGATGGGCTGCAAGGCGACCAACGTGTGCATGCGCTGCAATGTGTGCACGGCCGACGAGATATTCCGCTCCGTACGGAAAGCCTCGTCAAGTCGCGCGCGCGCCGGAACCGCGACGCCCATCCGTCTGCACACGTCAACCGAACTGCTGCGGGTGGAGGAGAATGAAAAGGGCTGCCGGTTTACCGCCGTTCTCTCCGGCAAGGCGCGGCGCACGAAGAAGATAGAGGTTGACTCCATCGTGGTCGCGGTCGGCTTCCAGCCGTACGATCCGGCGGAAAACAGCGCTTACCGCTACGGTAGCATTCCTAACGTCATCACCGGCGTCGAGGCCGAAAGGCAGCTTGCGCAGGAAAACAGGATATTCCGTCCTTTCGACAAGGCGGCGCCAAAAACAATCGCCTTCATCCAGTGCGTGGGATCGAGAACCGGGGAAATTTATCGCCGGCCCGAGGATTCCGACTACTGCTCAACCGTTTGCTGTTCCTACGCTTTGAGGATGGCGCGGCTGATCAAGCACCAGTCCGCCGAAGCGGAGATAACCGTCTTCCACATGGACATCCAGAAATTCGGGAAGGGTTTTGACGAGTTCTACGGACAATGCAAGGACGAGATGCGATTTGTCCGCTCACGCCCGTATGAGCTGAACCAGGGGCCGCATGGATCAGTGCTCGTGAAGTACACGGTGGACGGACAGGTCCCGCCGTCCAAACCGGCCGCGCCTCGCGCGACGCCAGGCGGGGGCGTCCGCGAGGAAGAGTTCGATCTGGTTGTACTCTCGGTGGGAATCCGCCCGCCGGCCGGGGCCGCTCTGCTCGCCGATAAGCTCAACATTCCAATCGATGAACAGGGTTTTTTCGGGTTGAAGAACGCGGACGCCCAGCCGGATCTCCAGAGACGCGGAATCTACGTCGCAGGCGCGAGCGAATCTCCCAAGGATATCGCCGGGTCCATCGCGCAGGCCCAGGCGGTGAGCGCGATGATTCTCGCCGCCGCAGATGCTTCACGCAGGCAGCCAAAGGGAAAGGCGCGCGGCGTCTGCCGCGATGTCGCGGTGGTTGGCGGCGGAATCACGGGAATGCAGACCGCCCTTTCTCTCGGCAGACTGGGCCATCGAGTCGCGCTGATCCATTCGGAATCAAGCACGGGCGGAACCGCGGCAGCGGAGCCGGGCTTGTTCGGTCATCTCGGGGCCAACCCCGATGAGGCCGAAACAATGGCCCGTGAATTCATCGCCACCCTGTCAGAGGCTGTCGCCGAAGATGAGCGCATAAAGCTGTATCCGGAAACAACGCTCAAGTCCGTGGCGGGCGAACAGGGCGAATTCTCCCTCGTGCTCTCCCGCGACGGCAAAGAGGAGAAGATTTCCGCGGGCGCGATTGCGCTCGCCAGCGACTCAGAGCGGCGCGCTCCGACGGAAGACGAGTCCTCCGCCATAACCAGCATTTCCGGCCTGCTCTCCAGGCTGCGTGACGGCGGCCCGGGCAGACGGGTGGCCTTCGTAATGGACACTGTCGGCGAGCACGGCCGCGAAGAATGGATCGCCATTCTCTCGCTGGCGGAAAAGCTCTGCGGAAGCGGCGTGATTGTCAGGATATACTGCGGCAACGTGCGCGTCGCGGCAACCGGCATTGAGGCGCTCTACCGGCGCGCGCGCGCGGCGGGTGCTGTTATTGTCAAGTTCGACCGAAAGCCGAAGGTCTCAGGGCGCGACAGAATTGCGGTCATAAGTTGCGCCGACGCCTCCGCTGGCGCCGTTTTTTCGGAGGAATTCGATACTGCCGTGATCGTTGACCGCCGGGACCGGAGTGACTGCGCGAAGCTTCTGAAGACAATTTCGGGTTTGAGGGCCGGCCCTGACGGCGAGTTGCAATATGACAATATATGGCTTTTTTCCGGCTTGACCAACAGGCCCGGCATTTTCGCCGCAGGCGGCGCGCGCGGCGACACGGATTTCCGCTCGGCCGTCACCGACGCCCGCGCGGCCGCGAGCGAGATACATGCGCTTCTGTCCGGCGGGGAGATCCGCGAACACGATGACGCCGCCGTGGTGAACCCGGAAAAATGCGTTCTGTGCCTCACCTGCCTTCGTGTGTGTCCACACGGAGCCATCACAGTGGACAGGGAAAAGGAGGCTGCCTTCGTGTCGCCCGTCTCCTGCAAACGCTGTGGCGCGTGCGCCGCGGAGTGTCCGGCGCATGCAATCACGCTGCCGGGTTTCGAGGATGAACAGGTCGCGAAAGAAATCGGCACGCAGCCGGAAGTCATCGTTTTCGCGTGCGAGAATTCGGCAATTCCGGCGGCAGAGGCTGCGGGCGGCGCACGCGGCAAGGATGTGAGAATAATCAAGGTCCCGTGCGCCGGCAAGGTTGATCCGCGATTGGTGCTCTCAGCGCTGGAATCGGGGGCACGGCGGGTTGTCGTTCTCGGGTGCCACCCCGAAAGCTGCAAATTTATTTCCGGGTCAAGTAGGGCCGAGCGCCGGATAAAACGGATCGCAGATATGCTCGCAAAGGCCGGGGTTGATGGATCACGCGTGAGTTTTCACGGGCTGGCCTCGGTGCAGCCGGGCAGGTTTTCGGAACTCGTCGAGGCTTGATGAACTATGAGGCAAATTCCCTCTCCAGGAACGAGCGTTGTGCTTCACAGGGGCGACGTTCTCGAGTTCACCCTCGAGCTGCCGGAAAATGAGCGGCGCGCCGGCACGGCGTGGGTTCGCTCGACTGTCGGCAAAGCGGGAATTCGCAGGCGCGAGATCATTGATCATGCCGAGCTCGGCAGGCCCGTCCTCAACCGGGATTGGCACGATATCCCCATGCGGAAGGCCGGGACTCGACGCTACACGGCGCTCATGCCGCTTATAGAGGTAGGCCGTTTCGAGGCAAAAGCTTTCTTTCTGCCCGAGAATTCATCCGAGCCAGTCTGGCCAGCGGGCGGCAACGTGGTTGTCAAGGCGGAGCCGGCCGGCTACTGCTGCAACAATAATATTTACACGGCCTTCGTCCGCCAGTTCGGACCCAATAAAAATCAGAGCGGAGATACCGGGGACCAGGCGAAAGCTGTCGGCGCGCTCGATTCAGCAGGCTATGCTGTCATTCCTCCGTCCGGCACATTCCGCGACCTGATCCGCGAGCTGGATTTCATCATCGGCAGGCTTCGCTTCCGGACCATCCAGCTGCTCCCCATTCATCCCGTTCCCACGACTTACGCGCGAATGGGCCGGTTCGGAAGTCCCTACGCGGCGCTGGATTTCACAGATGTTGACCCAGCTCTCGCGGAATTCGACCAGAGGACGACGCCGATTGATCAGTTCCAGGAGCTCGTGGATGCCGTTCATGAACGGCAGGCTCGAATATTTCTCGATATGCCCGTCAACCATACAGGCTGGGCATCAAAGTTGCAGATCGAACACCCGGAATGGTTCGCGAGGGACAAGGACAATCGCTTCATATCGCCCGGCGCCTGGGGCGTAACCTGGGCCGATCTCTCGAAACTGGACTACGCTCAGCTCGGCTTGTGGCAGTACATGGCTGAAGTGTTCCTGTTCTGGGCCAGGCGCGGGGTTGACGGCTTCCGATGCGACGCCGGCTACATGATTCCATTCAAGGCGTGGGAATACATATCGGCAAAAGTCAGGACAGAATATCCGGACACGCTACTCCTGCTCGAGGGGCTCGGCGGCAAGATCGAGGTGGTGGAGCAGCTGCTTATTGATGCCAACCTGGACTGGGCTTATTCGGAGCTGTTCCAGAACTACGATCGCCGCCAGGTGGAGGTCTGCCTCGCCGAATCCACGCGAATCTCGCGCACGAGAGGATTGTTCATTCATTACGCCGAAACCCATGACAATAACCGGCTCGCCGCGCGCTCGCGCGATTACGCCAGACTGAGAACGGCGCTTTCAGCGCTGTGTTCAATCGAGGGCGCCTTTGGCATAACCAACGGCGTGGAATGGTTTGCCACCGAAAAAGTGGATGTGCACGGGGCGCGCCCGCTCAACTGGGGGAGCGAAGAGAACCAGGCTGATTTCATCGCGCGGCTGAACGCGATTCTGGAGGCGCACCCTGCTTTTCACGCCGGAGCGGATTTGCGGTTCGTGCAGCGCTCCGCAATGAATGCCATTGCTCTCGCACGCCGGGCGTCCGGAAACGACGGATCGCTGCTGGTCCTGCTGAACCTCGCCGAACAGCTTTCAAGCGCTTCCTGGAGCGCGGCGGATTTCCCCGTCGAAAAAGAAGTTCTTCACGATCTCATATCAGGCAGAGAAATCGCGCCGGAGTTTCGAGACGGCTTGTTCACCTGCCCCCTGGCGCCTTGGGAAGCGTTATGCCTGAGCCCGAACGCGGGCGATCTGAAAGCCGTGGAGAAACTGCTGCACGGCACGGCGTCCCTGCCCGGTCGCTCGGAACAACAGCAGCTCCGCGCAAAGGCGATCGAGATCCGCGCGGCGGTGGGAAAGTGCGCAGACTGCGCCGGACCCGATCTGGAGCTGGAAATTAAGACCATGTTGAAGGATCCCGTCTCGTTCTGCGCTGCTGCGGAGCGCGTGGATGACGGGGACTCCTGCCCGTACGCGCCTGTTGCCTCCTGGGAATGGCCGAGGGATCTGAATCGCACCGTGATGATCCCGCCCGGCCATTTCCTGTGCGTTAAGAGCGCGCATCCGTTTTCTGCGGAAATACTGGAAGGACAGAAGACACTCCGTCACGAGAAGAGTATTCGCCGCCCGGGAGCCGGGCATTTCACGCTGTTCCTCCCATTCCCCGAACCCGCTTCCGCCATCGAGCGGACCTTGAATCTCACGGTTTTCGAGCCCGGTAATTGCAGGCATGCCAGCTCAACGGTTCTATTCCTGCCTGACTGGCGCAACGCGCCCGTGCACCGCGAGTTTTCTTTCGGAGAGGCCTTTCAGCGCGGAATCTACGCGCTATGCGTCAACAGACGCGGCGGCATGGCCCAGGTACGCGCGGCGTGGGGTGAACTCCGCACCCAGTACGACGCCCTGCTGGCCGCGAATCTCAATCCGGACTATCCCGTTGACCGCCAAGTGATGTTCGCACGCTGCCGGGCCTGGATGGTGTACCAAGGCTACTCCCAGGAGATTGACAAGACCTGTCTTGAATCCTTCTCGACGATGGAGAACGGCTGCGCCACCTGGCGGTTCATGGTCCCCGCCGGCCAGGGCAAGAAGGTTCCGCTCGAGTTCACCCTGCGCATGCCGGACGGCGAGAACGCCATCGAGATAAGCTTTCGCCGCGACAAGCCGCCCTCGAACGGGGACTTCATGGGCAATACCAGGCCTGTGAAACTCATCCTGCGCCCCGATGTGGAGGACCGCGTCAACCACGGCAAGACCAAGGCATACCTCGGGCCGGAATCCTCTTGGAGCAACGCCGTGAGCCATACGGGCAGACGGTTCATCTTCTCTCCATCGAAGGACAGGCGGCTGTGCATGGAAACAGGCAAGGGCTCCTTCGTTTTTGAGCCGGAATGGATCTATTCCGTTTCCCACGCCGAGGATGCGGAACGCGGGTTCGACGGATCATCGGATCTGTTCAGTCCGGGCTATTTTCACTTCACCCTTAAGGGCGGCGAGAACGCGGTTCTCCGCGCCGATATACTCACGCCTGATCATCTCGAACCATCCAGTCCGGAAGCAGCTTGCGCGAGGACCGGCGGCAGGCGGCGCAAGACCGAAGTCCGGCTTGACGCGGCAATGCGCGATGCGATGCGCAGCTTTATAGTCAAGCGGGATCCACTCAAAACCGTTATAGCCGGCTACCCGTGGTTTCTCGACTGGGGCCGCGATACACTGATATGCCTGAGGGGAATTATCGCCGCGGGCATGTTCAAGGAGGCGCGGACCATCCTCCGCCAGTTCGGCCGGTTCGAATCAAGCGGCACGCTGCCGAACATGATGTGCGGGGATGACGATGCCAACCGGGATACGTCCGACGCTCCCCTGTGGTACTGCGTGGCCTGCGCCGACCTCGCCCGGGCGGAAGGCAAGCTGGATTTCTTCAAGACGGACTGCGGCGGAAGAACCGTCAGGCAGGTGCTCCTTTCAATAGCCGGCAATTACTTGAAAGGCACGCCGAGCGGCGTGAAGATGGACCCTGAGAGCGGACTGATATTCAGTCCGTCCCATTTCACGTGGATGGACACAAATTTCCCGGCCGGCTCGCCGCGCGAAGGCTATCCGATCGAGATACAGGCGCTCTGGCACGCGGCGCTGACGCTGATGGCGGGAATCGAGCCCGGCGGCAAATGGCAGAACCTGGCCCGGCGCGTGCGAGAGTCAATCCTCTTGTATTATGCCGGGCCTGACAAGGAAGCCGGAAAGCAGGGCTGGCTCTGCGACTGCCTGCACACCGGACGCGGACGCGGCCCGAAACAGGCTGCAGCGGATGATGCGCTGCGGCCTAACCAGCTTCTCGCGATAACGCTTGGAGCCGTGACCGACCAGAAGTTGCGTGTGTCCGTTCTGTCCGCTTGCGAGGAGCTGCTGATTCCCGGCGCAATCAGGAGTCTCGCGGACCGGCCCGTGAAGTATGCACTGCCCGTTGAGAGCGGCGGCGCGCTTCTCAACGATCCCCATCGTCCGTATTGGGGAAATTACGCTGGGGACGAGGATACGCGCCGCAAGCCCGCCTACCATAACGGCACGGCCTGGACCTGGCTGTACCCATCTTACAGCGAGGCGCTCTTCATGACATACGGCGAGCCGGCGCGCAATTCCGCGCTCTCAATCCTGGCGGGCAGCACCCGGCTCATCAACGCGGGATGCGTTGGCCAGGTTCCCGAGATAGCCGATGGCGACAGCCCGCACACCGCCCGCGGCTGCGGTGCGCAGGCGTGGGGCGTCACTGAGCTCTACAGGGTGCTCACCGGCCTCGGGAATTAACCACCACCGATGGACTTTACGGATATGAGAATGCTCATAGACAAGGAGTCGCCTGGAATTATGACCGATGTTCCGAATATTTTAATAGCGATAAGAAATTCGCATTCTTAAGCTTCCCCGGGAGGGCGGCGCGCCGTTGCCAGCGTACTCTTTATAGGGCAAGCAATGATGCCAACAGATCATAGATATACGGTCACGAGAAGAACTCTGGTGCAAACAGAGGTGTCTCCGATAGAGGCGCGGTACATAGACGACGGTACGCTGTTCCTGGATTTCGGCAAAGCCGCTTTTGGCACATTAGTGGTGCCCGTTTCGAGTTTTCGCCGACAAGAGCTGTTAGTCATACATCTTGGCGAGAAACTGTCTGCCAATGGACGAATAGACAGAAATCCTCCCGGAAGCATTCGCTATATCCGTATTGAGCAGAAAATCTGCGATCGTCAGCGGTTGTCTCGCATCATCATTCCGCCGGACGAACGAAACACAGGGCCGTCGGCAATTAAAATGCCTCCTGAGATTGGTGAAGTCTACCCGTTTCGATACGTGGAGATCGAGAACGCGAGCGAAGTCGATTCTTCAGCTGTTCGCCAGATTTTTGTTCACTATCCCTTTGACGATAACGCTTCTTCATTCGACTCCTCCGACAGCGTGCTCAATGCAGTCTGGGATCTCTGCAAGTACAGTATCAAGGCAACATCCTTCTGTGGAATCTATGTTGATGGAGACCGTGAGCGCATTCCCTACGAAGGTGATGCATACATCAATCAGTTGGGGCATTACTGTGTTGACAGCGAATATGCTCTTGCACGCTATACACATGAGTATTTAATCCGGAACCCCACATGGCCCACTGAGTGGCATCTGCATTCAGTAATGATGGCCTGGGCAGACTATATGTATACCGGCGAAACAGTGTCACTGAAAACATCCTATAAAGATCTGTGCGCCAAAACATTGATCGACCTTGCCCGCAAGGACGGCCTTGTCAGCACAGAATCCGGGCTGTGCACCAGAGAGATTGAGGAACGGCTTCATCTTCACAACCCTGACAGTATTTTCGGTGGCGGCCTGAGAGATCTTGTTGATTGGCCTCCAGGTTCTTTTACAGAAGGTGGAGAAGGCGAACGGGACGACCACGAGATGCTGCCTGTCAATACTGTCGTCAACGCATTTCACTGTCATGCGCTGTTTTTGATGTCTGGAATTGCTCAGGTTCTGGGACAAACTGAAGATTGGGCGCGTTTTGCCCGCCAGGCTGAACTGGTCAGGAGTACGATCAATAATCTGCTGTTTGATCAATCACGGGGTGTCTATATAGACGGGATTGGGTCGCAACACGCCTCCCTTCACAGCAACATGTTCATGTTGGCCTTTGATCTTGTACCGGAGGATCGTCGCCCATCAGTTGTTAGATTTGTCAAATCGCGAGGCATGGCCTGCAGTGTTTATGGGGCGCAGTACTTGCTGGAGGCATTATACCTTAACGGAGAGGATTGCTGCGCGTTGGATCTCATGACCGCTCAACATGACAGAAGCTGGTGGAATATGATTCAGGTGGGCTCTACCATCACGCTCGAGGCTTGGGATCTGAAATACAAAAAAAATCTGGATTGGAATCATGCGTGGGGAGCCGCACCGGCCAACATCATCACCCGCTTTCTGATGGGTGTTCGTCCAATCCAACCTGGCTTTGCCAAAGCCCTTATTTGCCCTCAACCCGGTTCACTCTGGAAGGTTTCAGGCACCGTACCGACTATTCGGGGACCCGTTGATATCTCTATAGATAATGATCCCGGGCATCCCTATGTGTTAAAAATAGACATTCCTGCCAAAATAAAGGCAAAGGTGGGATTGCCGTGCCGTGATAGAGAATTAAAATCTCTTGTTGTAGATGGTGAAAAGATGGAGGCGGAACTTAAAGACGGATATCTGTTCTATGACGGCCTTTGCCACGGAACCCACGTCTTGACCAATGGATGAACATAATGTCAAACATTTGTTGCTATTAAGACCGCTCTGCGGGTGAGGCCGGCATACTGACCTCATCACGGATTCAGGTTCTTGTTGTCCGAGATCATCCTCTCGATGGCTGTGCGCGCCCGGTCGGCCACTTCTTTCGGCACCGTGATCTGCGGGGACATGTCTTCAAGACACCACAGTATCTTCTCAAGGGTGGTGAGCTTCATGTCGGGACAATCAGCCATAGGCGATGCGGGATGGAATTGCTTGCCGGGATTTTCCTTCTTCAGCCGGTGCATGATCCCGATCTCAGTGCCGATGATGTACTCCCGGGCGGGGTCCTCCCGACAGAACTTCAGCATTCCCGAAGTGCTGGCCACTATGTCCGCCATTTCAACCACGGCAGGACGACACTCGGGGTGAACCACGAACTTCGCTTCCGGGTGAGCGCGGCGCGCCGCCTCAATGTGTTCCGGCATGATCCGCTGGTGGGTGGGACAATACCCCTTCCAAAGAATTATTCTGCGCCCGGTCTGCTTCGCTGCATAATGGCCGAGATTCATGTCGGGTATGAAGATGATCTCGCGGTCCTCCGGAAATGTCGCGACAATCTTCACCGCGTTGGACGAAGTGCAGCAGACGTCGCTCATGGCCTTCACGGCGGCGGAGGAATTCACATATGTCACGACCGCCGCGCCGGGATGGTCCTCCTTGAACTTCTTCAATTCGCGTGGCGTGATCATATCGGCCATCGGGCAGCCCGCATGCGCGTCCGGCATGAGAATCGTCTTGTCGGGACACAGAATCGCGGCAGTCTCGGCCATGAAATGTACGCCACAGAACACTATGACTTTGGCGTCCGTTCTGGCGGCCGTCCGCGAGAGCTCCAGACTGTCCCCCACGTAGTCGCCGATATCCTGCACCTCGTCCCGCTGGTAGTTGTGGGCGAGAATGACGGCGTTCTTTTTCCTGCATAGTGCGCGAATTTTCGAAATAAGATTGTCCATCGCTTTATTTCTCCTGTTCATTTAATACGCAATGACGACACCTGTGTCAACAATGCGTATTAAGCTCTGCTTCTGTACCGTCTTCCATTCCGGCTTCTTTGGGAGGGCGTGCATTCTGCGCGCCGTTTCTCTTTCCGGCCGGCATCATGCCGGCCCTCCCCAATTCCGAATCATTCCCGGGAGGGCGTGCATTCTGCGCGCCGTTTCCCATTCCGGCCGGCAACATGCCTGCCCTCCCATGCATGGAAGGTGACGCGCCGTCTGCCATCTCGCACCGGCCGGGAAGCGATATCTTGTGAAGAAGCTCTTTCCTCTTTCGCCAGTCCGGCAGGCAGCGCGCAAGCAAACTGTAAAACGCCTTCGAGTGATTGTGATGTTTGAGATGACACAGCTCGTGCACTATCACGTATTCCACGCACTGAACGGGCGCCTGCACAAGATTCAGATTGAGAGATATGCGGCCCTTTGCCGAACAGCTTCCCCAGCGGGTCCGCATTCTGCGAATGGTCACAACGGGCGACGCCGCAGCGCGGCTGGCGGCGACCGCCAGCCACTTATCCACGTGCTCGCCAAAAACCTTCCGCGCCTCTGCCTCATACCATTTGTCAATCGCACGCTTCACGAGGGGGGTGCTCGTCCTGTCTCGTATCGAGACAACCAGGAAAGTTTCATCGAGCTTCGCTGGCGCGCGCGGCCCTTCGACAACACGCAGCCGGTACTGCCGCCCCAGAAGAAGAAACGTCTCGCCGCTGATGAACTGTTTCGGAGCCGGCAGGGGATGGAACTCCGCCATCTTGTCCAGCGAGCGCGCGATCCACGGCGCCTTTGCCCGAACCATCTCCTCAAGGCGCCGGAGCGAAACGAACCGCGGACGGAATACGTTGACGGCCAGATCGGGCGACACCACGATCCTGACTCGCCGTCCTGCGGAGCGTCGCACGTTGTACCCTATTCGCCGCGAACCGAAATCCAACGCTATAACTTGTTGATCCTTAACATTCAAATCCTGTTCATCCTGTTTAATGTGGGTTCAGTCTTCATTGGCACGCGCCACCTCTATGCAGGCGTCAATCAGTTTGTCGTGAACGAACAATTTCCAGGCTATTTGTGTCTTTCTGTAGCCTTGTCTATTTTCGTTTCGGTCGCTCATTTTGCCGGACCTCTAACCGATACTATTTGCTGGGATGCCGGCAGTTTCGGGACGCGCGGCAAATTCAGAAAAAGATCAACCAATGGCGTGTTGAGATAATAGTTGGCGCGGCCATATCGTCGTTTTTCGAGATAACCCGCTTGGGCGAGTTTGTCGAGATAGCGACTTGCCGTAAGACGCGATATGGAGAGTTCATGTTGAAGAAGATTGATCTTTGTGTAAGGGTGCCGAAAGAGATTGTTTAAGAGATCCTGACTATAGAGCTTTGGAAATTGAGCCCGGATACGATGCTTGTAGTCCAGCATCATGTCACGAATCTTAACGATAAGGTCAATAGTCTGACGCGAAGTGCTCGACACGCCTTCGAGCATGAACAATATCCATTCTTCCCAAACTCCTTGCTCGCGAACCGCCTGGAGAAGACGGTAATAGTCAGACTTGTTTTGAATAATAAAACGGCTCAAATAAAGAACCGGCAGATTTAATAAGTCGTTTGCCAAGAGATAGAGAATATTCAGGATTCGGCCTGTGCGACCATTGCCGTCATAAAATGGATGAATGCTCTCAAACTGGTAGTGGATGATTGCCATCTTTACCAACGGATCAATTGCCAGGCGGGCCGGTTTGTTGATGAAATTATCGAGGTCACTCATGAGTTTCACGATGCGGTCATGCTCCTGAGGCGGCGTATATATCACTTCACCTGTCGCTTGATTGCGCAACGCTGTCCCCGGAAGCTTTCTGAAACCGGCATCGTTTTGTTCCAGAAGCTTTTGAATATCGAGAATCTGGTTAACTGTGATGAGACGTGATTTGCGGACGGAGAGAAATCCGGCATGCAAAGCAGACACGTAACGGGCAACTTCCTTTGCCGCCGGCTTGGCTGACTCGCTGGCCAATTGGGCCTTGAAAAGATCGTCGTGGGTTGTGACGATGTTCTCTATCTCTGAACTGTCTTTTGCCTCCTGCAAAGCGAGTGTCTGAATAAGAATAGACTCGTTAGGAATGGTTGCTGCTATTCCTTTCAGTTCAGCCAGATTGCGATGAGCGTCGGCAAGTTTCCTCAGAACCTGTCGTGTCTCAATATCAGCCGTAAGCGATATAGGTTGAAGATCGAATCCGCTCATATATCCTCCAATTCTTTTGTTGAATCGAATGTATACACATTCCTCGCGACATGTTCAATATTTGATGTTTTCTATACACGTCGCAAATGACATGTTCATAATCCGGCCATGCTGAACACATACGGTTGCAACTTATCCTGCGATTCGGCAATTCTTATTCTGGCCAACGCAATGACGATCGGGGTGAAACCCGACCCGATTCCTCCCAAAAAGATAATTGTTGTGACCGCTGATCACTTCTTCCTGAATCCGTGACGGGTTTTTCTTAAAACAATGAAATCATTACTGCTCAAGTGTTCAGAACTCAGAAGTCAGAATGAGCAACCTAGGTGAATTAGTAACAACTCGTCAGGAGTCAGAATCCAGAATAAAATACGCAAAAATCTGTCGATGAAGAGGGTAAGGGACATTCCACCAAGATCCTGTGTTTGGCGCCTATTCTCTTCGTATTCTCTTGGCCTATACAGGGGTATTTATTCTGACTACTTTGATTTGTTACATTTGTTGCCATTAAGACCGCCCTGCGGGTGAGGCCAGTATGCCGCATTTGCCCCGACTCTCGAAGGTCGGGATTGCAAAGGGCTTGCGGTATGCTAATACAGCGTCACCCTTTGCGCTCCTGCCCGCAGTGACTGCGCCACAAGCGCTGCAGGCGGGTTGCATCTGCGGCATACTGGCCTCATCACTGATTCAGGTTCTTGATAAGCACTTCGTTCATGCTGCCGGTGCGGAAGCCAGCGAGGTCGAGCGCGGTGTAGGTGAAGCCGAGCTCTTTGAAACGGGCGGCTATTTTTTCCCTGGGCCCGGAAACGAGCCGCGGGAAATCGGAGGGAGGAACTTCGATTCGCGCGATTGTTCCATGGTGGCGCACCCGGCATTGCCTGAATCCGAGTCCGCGCAGGAAATCCTCGGCGGCGTCAACCTGTTTCAGTTTTTCCGGCGTGATTGGCTCGCGATACGGGATGCGGCTTGCGAGGCATGCGTAGGACGGCTTGTTCCAGGTGGGCAACCCCATCTGTTGCGAGAGCGCCCGGATTTCCGCCTTGCTGAGTCCGACCTCCTGGATGGGAGAGATAACGCGCAGCTCCCTTGCCGCGCGGCTGCCCGGACGGAAATCCGAAAGATCATCGGCCGTAGAGCCGTCTGCAACATTCTTCAAACCTTCCGATTCGGCGATCTTCCAAAGAGTTTTAAAAAGTTGTGTTTTACAGTGATAGCAGCGATCGGGCGGGTTTTCGGAGAAACCGGGTATGCCGAGCTCGAAAGTCTCGATCAACCTGTGCCGGAGCTTGAGTCGCGCGGCAAGCTCCTCGGCCTCCTTCTGCTCATGCGCCGGATAGGTTTCCGAGCGCGCGGTCACTGCGAGGCAGCGTTCGCCGAGCACATCATGCGCCAACTTGGCCAGGAACGTGCTGTCCACCCCGCCGGAAAAAGCGACCAGCAGCGAGCCGAGTTGTTTCAACCGTTGTTGAAGCGCAAAAAGTTTGTGCGATGTTATTGTGTTGATCCTATCCATTCTTGAATTCGACTCCTTCATCACATTCGGGGCCGGGGGGACATGTTGCCGACCGTTCCGGAATTGGACGGCGGCACGCCAGCCCTCCCGAAATCCGAATCATTCTTGGGAGGGCGCGCATGTTGCGCGCCGATTCCACATCCGGCCGGCAACATGCCGTCCCTCCCATCACCATCGCAATTTGTTCAATTCTCCGCAATATGGCCAATCTTCCGGTTTTGAAACGAGTTCCTTTCGCACAGGATTTCGTCGAATATATTCCCATTTGTCATGATAACTTTCACCGTGGCGCAAACGCGTATCCCAGAAGTCTCTTTGCCACCCGGTGGCTTGCGGCAGATGCAGTCTACTGAACTTGCGTTTCCAGCGTCCAACCCATGACTTCAGTGAAAATTCGGGGTTCTGTGGCGAACAGAACAGATGCAGATGATCGGGCATGAGCAGATAAAAACCGATAGCCCACGCATCCATGGCTTTCCAAATCTCAACAATATTGGTATGCACCGTCGCACAAGCAAGCGATGGTGTTCTGTTCTTTGTGCATACTGTCAGGAAGACAATTGTTGGCGTTACAGATGAAATGCAGATACCGTGCGCGGGATGTCTCCGTTTTGGGAGGGTCGGCATGTTGCCGACCGTTCCGGAATTGGCCGGCGGCACGCCATCCCTCCCCAATTCCGAATCATTCTTGGGAGGGCGCGCATGTTGCGCGCCGTGTTCTGTTTCGGCCGGCAGAATGCCGGCCCTCCCGATTCTCAACCCCAAGTCCCTGATCATAGCCCGGTCCTCAGCGGAGTCAACGCCGGGAGTCGTGAGGTAGTTGCCGGTCATTACGGCATTGGCGCCAGCGCGGAACATTTCGTTCTGCCGCTCGCGAAGCGTCGTGATGCGTCCGCCGCATATCCTGATCGTGGCTTTGGGCAGGATGAAACGATATAGGGCGATAATGCGAAGTCCCTCTTCAGGCGTTAGGCTTTGCCGGTTCCCTAACGGCGTGCCGTGAACGGGATGCAGGAAATTTATCGGAACGCTATGCACCCCGAGTTCCCGCAGACTCAGCGCCATGTCAATCCTGTCCTCCCACGTCTCGCCCATACCGAACAGGCCGCCGGCGCAGACTTCCAGTCCCGCCTTCTTCGCCATCTTGATAGTTTCAACCCGTTCGTCCCACGTGTGAGTGGTGCAGACGGAGGGAAAGAAATCGCGCGATGTTTCAAGGTTGTGATGATAGCGTTTCAGGCCGCGGCTCTTCAGAAAACGCAACTGATCCTCGCCCAGCTTGCCGAGCGAGGCGCAGGCCGCGAAGCCGGTTTTCGACGAGATTGACTCGACCGCTGAGGCCACCTGTTCCAGTTCCCTCCCCGTTGCCGACGGTCCGCTGGTGACGATCCCGAAGGAGGCCACGCCGGAATCCGACATCCGCTTTGCCGCATCGAGAATGTTTTTTGGTTCGAGCAGCGGATGGGCGGGCGCGCCCGTTTCATAATGCGCGCTCTGTGCGCAGAATCGGCAGTCCTCCGAGCAGGCGCCGGAGCGGGCATTGACGATAGCACACAGGCTTACAGTTTTGCCGAAGAACCGTTCCCGTATCTTCTCCGCCTGTTCCATCAGCGCCGGCAAGGGGACGGACTCCGCCAGGAAGCGCGCTTCCTCCGCCGACGCTCCGCGGCCTTCAAGGGCGTTGGCGGCGATTGTGTAAAGGTTCATGGTTGATCCGGACGTTATCGTTAAGGGTAATCTTCGCTTCGCTCCGACTCTCTTTGAGGTCGGAGCTCGATTGTCCCGCCATTGCGGAAAAAAGATTATTTTGCCACAAAAAGTCACAAAAATACACAAAAAAGAAGAGAAGAAGCTTCTCTTCTTCATTCCATTCTATACTTCCAGGCGTTTTGGCAACGAACTTCAACTCAACATATTACGAACGCAACCATTATGAGCTGCAAGACATGAGGTTTCCGAACCTTCCCGCCTTGCGGGACAGGTTTTGGGACTTTTTTCCCTGCCTCGTTGCTACATCATTCCAATCTTCCATGATGAGCGCTGTTTGCCAAAGAAACTTCTTGACGCATGATGCGAGTGTGCTACATTCATCTCATGAATAATACTGCTACAGTTCACGCACGAATCGATACGGGGACAAAGAAGGCATCAGAACGGGTCCTTCATATGATCGGAATGACTCCAACCGACGCCGTGCGTCTTTTATACCGACAAATTGCGCTTCGCGGGGAATTCCCCGTCGAACTCCGAGTTCCCAACAAGCTGACCGCAAGCACGCTGGGCAAGAGCGACCGCGGAGAAGAAATCGAGACATTCGGTTCCCTGGAAGGCATGGTTGAAAGCTGGAACAAATGACGCTTTCCCAAACCGCCCAATTCAAAAAAGACATCAAGCGCCAGATCAAGCAGGGCAAGGACCAGAAGAAGTTGATAGATGTTATAGAGCTTCTGCTCGCCGGCAAGACATTACCCGTAAGAAACAGGGATCACCCCTTGAAGGGGCCATGGAAAGACAGGCGCGACTGTCACATTGAGCCGGACTGGATCTTAATATATAGAAGAACAGGGCACGATTTGCTGCTTGAACGAACGGGCAGCCACAGCGACCTTTTCTAACGAGCAGGCCGGATGGCGCGCGGGATACATTCGCGCACACAGGCAAGAAGAATGCCGCGATGGCGCAGGCATCGGTTGGATAGATGTCCATCTCCTGGCCTTGGCATTGCTGAATCATGTTCCCGTCTGGACGAGAGATCGCAAACTGAACCCGGCGGCCGGCGAAGTCTGGAATCGCCAGCGAGTAATGAACAACGGGGCGTTTGTTTGCCAAAATGCTGAAATTCGGCAAGTGTCCGCGACAGTTCGGCGTTTGAGGCAAGCCATTGACCAAAATAGAATGGCCGGAAATCGCTCTCACCTGATCCGCATGACACGTGAAGGTGATATGAACGCGTAATATTAGACGCCAAGCATGAGGAATATCCGGTGCCCATATCTTTATTTGATCTTAACATCGAAACAGTGCTTGAGCATTGGGACGTCGAACACGGCCTCCGTGAAATCATCGCCAATGCCCTGGACGAAAGCACGCTAAGCGGGACAGCGCCAATCTGTATCAGGAAAGATAACGATGGACGCTGGCATATCAGGGACTATGGCCGGGGCATAAGAATCGAGCACTTTACACTCAACGAGAATCGGGAAAAGATCAGCACAGACGGCGTAATCGGCAAGTTCGGCGTTGGACTCAAAGACGCACTTGCTGTCCTTGATCGTCATCACGCAAGAGTGGCCATCCGATCCCATCATGGCACATTCACGCTCACTAAGGCGGCAAAACACGATTTCCACAAAATCACCACTCTGCATATCGCGCACGAACTGGCATACCCGACGATCCGCGGTACGGATGTCATCATTACCGGAATACCTGACGCCTCGATCGAAAAAGCGAAGTGGATGTTTCTACGCTTTCGCGAGCACCAAGTGCTTGACTCTACACCATACGGCGAAGTAATTAAGACCCCATCCGGGGGGTCAGATGTGTTTATCAATGGCGTTTGGGTCAATACCGAGCCTGCTTTTTTGTTCTCCTACAACGTGACGAGTCTCACGCAGACCATGAGGAAAGCTCTCAATCGAGAACGCGTTAATGTTGGCAGGTCGGTATATGCAGACCGCATACGCCACATACTGAAGTCTTCAAACGCGCCTCTCGTTCTGGAATCTCTTGCCTCGGCGTATGCGCGCAGGGATGAAGGCGACCTGTCGGAGGAACTGTCATGGATCGATATTGCGCATAAAGCGTTAAATGAGTTGGCTAATAAGCAAGATGTGGTTGTGATTTCCCAAACGGAGATTAAAGCACGACCAGAACTTATAGAAGACATTCAGGCTGACGGTCGGAAGATTGTCTTGATTACAGATCAAGAGAAACTGCGCGCAGACCAACAGGTCGAAAAAGGCACAGCACCATTTCATACATTGGGTTCTTGGATTCAGTCGTTTAATGACAGTTTTCAGTACCAGTTTGTGGAAGAAAGCGCGTTTACGGATGCTGAGCGAGCAGTGTGGCAAATGCGACATCAAATACTCGGCTTGGTTGGTCTGAGCCAAAGAGATATCCCACGCATTCTGGTCTCTTTGACGATGCGAGAGTCAGCAGACGATACGAACGGTGTGTGGGATAGCAGGCTGAGGGCAGTGATTGTGAAGCGGACGCAACTGCGTTCTCTTTCAACATTTGCCGGAACTCTACTGCACGAGTGCGCACACGCCGTTTCTCGCGCGACAGATTACACTCGGTGTTTCGAGAATACTCTTACTGACTACCTTGGTCAGGTAGCCACCAATGCCTTGTCTGGCCGGATGGCCTCCGATGCATCAGGTAGCACGCCTCACGGTGAGACAAGGCTTCCTGCTCCAGATATGCCCATTGTCTCGGACGACACCTTCATCCCTGTTAAGTCATCATGGATCGCCGGAATCCACTATGACTATGGGACGCAAATGCTGCGCGTAGCATTCAAGGATGGATATCGTGCCTGTTATTATAAAGTGCCGGAAACGGTCTATACAGCCTTCCTTAATTCACCATCGAAAGGAGGTTACCTCGGCGCTCATATAGTCGGCCGGTACAAGGAAGGCAGCATATGAAGAAAGCATACTATGGCCTGTATCACCACGCAGATAAAAGACAGATCTTGCATCATCTGCTTTGTCTGAACTCATCAAAAAGCCAATTGCAACAGCGTGTTTTAAATCTATAGATGACTCTTCAGTTCTGGATCCATAAACTCGATGATCATGTCAGGTGGAATATCGGATTTCGATGCGAGCGCTCCGAGGTCACATGTAAACTCATCCGGCAAGGAACGCAGCAAAATCATCCTCTGTAAGGTGGCGGAAACGTAAGTTCCCACCGCGGGATCGCTCATTCTGTAATCCAGCCAGTCGAGCGGCAGTTGACATTTCACAATTGTGGGAACAGTTTTCATCGAGTAGTCTTTGATAAGTTTCTGCCCAGTTGCTCCAAGTTCCTCGGCCAGCTTACCGAGAAACTGATTTTTCTTGTACCAGGAAGTCTTCTGGTATGCGGTCATAAAAAGCCCCAGTTTCCCATCATACCACTTCAGATAATGCTGGCAGACCGATTCAACCTGAATTCGGCAGTAGAATTATTTCTGACAGGATAACATGATGTACAGAAAGGA
>CAYWJE010000023.1:0-22311 GCA_964458525.1 uncultured Verrucomicrobiota bacterium | reverse complement strand
GTGGAGAAGGACCTATTCAATCATGAGCTATTCAAGCAAATCGAAGCGCTGAAGCCGAAGTTTTTCGATGAGACCGACCGGCAGAAGAAGGCCAAGCTCAAGCAACAGATCGAAGCTCTCATCCATAAAATCACCAACGGGCATGAAACATTTGATTTTGAAATCTATTTTTCCGAGGTTTTTCATAGCGAACAGGGTTTTAGAGCGGTGATTGGTAATCCACCGTACGGAGCCGCTTTCTCATCGCGGCAACGATCTTTACTGCTTCAGACTTTCAGGCACCAAAGCAATCCGCCCGAAAGTTACATGTTATTTATGGAAAAGGGGCACAATCTGATCAGGGCAGGGGGTGTTATAAGTTACATTGTGCCGAACACCTGGTTGCCGTCGCTGACTTTTCAGAAGTTCAGGCGTTTTCTTGCATCGCATTTTAGATGGCGAAGTCTTCTTGTTGTCCGTTCCAAGGTGTTTGCGGCGGTGGTTGACACAAACGTATTTGTTTTCCAGAAGGGCGTGCCTGTAGAAGGTTCGGACGTTCCGGTTGTTTTCTTCGACGCAACCGGCATTCATCTTTCACATCAGTTGCCATGGGATCTGATCCCAAAGAACGGCGATCCGATCAACATCGTTTCCCCGCCTTCGCTCCATGACCTATTCCGCAAAATGAAGTCAAACGGGTTGCTATTAAAGGATGTCGCGGTGGTTTTCAACGGCGTTAAGCCCTTTGAGAAGGGCAAAGGGAAGCCGCCTCAAACAGCTCAGATCGTTCGTGACAAGCCGTTTGTCGTAGAGGGGAAAAGAAGACCTGCCGGCGCTCACTGGATGCCCTTGCTTAGGGGGAGCCTAATCAAACGATATGCCACCCTCTGGAATGATGATTCCTGGATTAAATACGGCGAGTGGTTGGCAGCGCCTCGCGATCCTGCTATTTTTGAAGCGCCAGAGAAAATCTTTGTTCGACAAACCGGGGATGAGATCATTGCCACATTGGGAAAGTCCGGCTTCGTGGCAAGAAACAACTTGCACATCATCTTGCCTAAGGGTTCCACCAATCTGCTCTTTGTGCTGGGAGTATTGAATTCTAAGGCTATTGACTTTGCTTATTCGTTCATGAATCCGGAAAAAGGGGAAGCCCTTGCTGAGGTAAAAAAACAGCATGTTGAGGAACTTCCATTGCCGAAGTTGGCTTTCGATGAACAGGACAAGCAGAAGCCGATTGTTGAGTTGGTTCCCAGCATTCTTGCGGCAAAAAAGGATAATCCTGATGCTGATACGACAGGTCTGGATAGGGAAATTGACCATCTTGTCTATAAGATATACGGTCTCACGCCTGAAGAAATCAAGATTGTTGAGGCTGGCGCGTAGTGAGCAACGATATCATATCCATAAACCAGTTGATTTCCGGATCGACATACAGACGTTTCTAATGAAGAAGACCAGTGACAATCAAGAAGCGGGCTACGAAGGAGAGTCAGAGTTTTCACGGTGGGCCTCCATGATCGGTTGGCATCCGACTGAACTCAGCCATGATCATGGATTAGATTTCTTCTGCCAAATCCGTGGGAAGCGAATCGGTAGGCATACCCATCAAATGCCTGGCAACCTGCTAAAAGTGTCAGTTCGATCAACTGATGCAAATGGAGATACGATCAAGATTACACGTGATGAAGCCGAACTTATTCTGCAAACCAATACTCCCACCGTTCTCGCCATTGTGCGGAGAGGGACGATAGATGAGGTGGGCAAAGTTGCCATTAGATTCCCGGACGATTCATTCATCCGAGAACTCGATTGTTTTCTTCAAAGTAATGCCAAGAGCCACCAACTGCGGTTTTCTGATGCTGTCACAGAAATAGGCAAGATTCATTACAACGCTGATCGCCTTTTTAGAGAAGCGTATGCCGATCAACTGGTTCGACTGAGAGCCAAAGGTCGTCTGGAGAACATATTGCCAGATGCCAATATTGAGATTGTTCACACAGAGCAAGGAACCTTTCCGTACGTGCGATCAAAGGAATTTGATGCCCCAATCCATATCGCGCAACGTCCCGATGTGATGGAGGCACTCTCTGATATTGGGATGCCATTCAAGGCTTTGCTTCCACTTAATGGCTTTGCTCTTGAATATGGTGATCTTTTTCAGACTCATACGGATTCAATTGGCGCGGGGTTGGAATCCTCTGGCTTTCCTGAAACTTCGATGACATCGGTTGAGCTCCCGGGAAAACAGGTGAAGAAACCAAGTGATTCTTCTCTGCGCGACCGGGATCAGGTGGAGATATTGACCAAGCGTATTTGCGACGAGCTCTCGCTCATGAATCTTAATATTGCCGCTGATCTCGCAAATCAAATACATCAGTCCCTGGATTCCGGAGGATCTGATGGCTATCGAGCCGAAACTGATATTTTGGTTTTACTGGCACGGGTGGACATCAAATGCGTTGAAACGAAACCGCATGTTGTTGGCAATCATATCGCACGAGCAAAGGCGCTGCTTGAGCAAGCCGAACAAATGATCAAGGTCAGTGACTCCAACATTCTTGCCGAAATCTTCGCGCTCAAGGCGGCCATTACGAACCTTAACATGGGTCCCGATGTCGCTCTCGCCATGCTGGAAGGCCGAACCGATCCTTACGCAATCCGAACCCGCGTTGCCCTGCTTGTCAGCCAGCAGAAGACTGCCGAAGCATTGAGCATCATCGAGGGGGTAGATCCGCACGAACGCTGGTGCGATGTGGCCGTCACAGCGTATGCCTTGAACGACGAACTTGAGAAAGCTCAGGACATGGTGCGGTGGGCGGCGGGGCTGGCGGATCGGAGTTGTTACCTCCGGTGTATCGTCAGGCTTGCCGATGCCATGATGGAACGCGCGCTTGTCGCCCACGTAAAGAGCACGAACATTCTTCCTGGTCAACTTACATCCGCAGAATGCGATAAAATGGCAAAGGTTATCGAGACGATAGAACCCGTGCTTCAGCCGATCAGGGCAGCAGGCAAGCCGAATTCCGGGTTGGATAGCGCCGCCCTGCAGATCGCATGGCGAGCGAGTTACTTGCTCAAGAGGCGGGAAACTGCGGCGGAGTTGTTGAGATTGATGTTGAATTGGTCGCCGGTGTCCCTGGATGCGGCGCGCGGCGTTATTGCTGGATACGTTCAATCGCCGCCGGACTTGCCTGACCGAATCCGCGAAGATCATCCCGGCGAGTTACAGGCCAATATTCTTGCGGCGGTCATCGAGTCAAGTGTTCTCGGCCTTTATGAAAAGGCATTCGCAGAAGCAAAGGAACTTCTACCGCAAGCCGAGAGCAAAGAGAACAAAGAGGAGCTTTTCAGGCTGCTCCAGCAGATTTGGCAAGGTCTTAAAGAGCCCGAATCCACGGAGTGCGAAGAAATAACAAGGGGACTCGTCAGGCACAACCCGCGGATGCTCGCGATGTTCGAAGCGTCCGTTGCCCTGCGCAATGGCGATGTGGAGCGAGCCGAGTCAGTTCTCAATGCACATAAGTCGGAGGATGATCCATTCTTGCTCCAACTCCGAGCGAACATTCTATTGTGCAGAAAGCGGTTCGCGGAAGCTCTTGATTTCCTAATGGCGGCAATTGATAAGAACCCGATTCCGTCCCTCCTTCAGAGGGCTGGCGATGTCGCTTTTGAAGCTAAGAAGTTTGATGTTGCCGCGCAGTGTTATGAGAGGCTGCTCGATGTTCAGCCTGAAAATCTGTCGGCTCGCGGCAATCTGGCTCATATCTATACTTTTCGTTTGTTCGATATGGAAAAAGCCGCAGGACACTTTAAAGCCCTTCGCATGGCCGAGCCAACGAACACAGCCCACACGTTCAATCTGGCCGTATGTCTTGCACAATTGTTCAGACCCGAAGAGAGCCTGGCCTTTTATGACGAATTGTGCAGTCTGAAAGAACCGATCTTAAAGGCCGTCGTCGCGCGCGCTCAACTGCACCATAGTCTTGGGAATCCGCAAGAGGCGCTGTCATCTTTGGAAGAATTCCGTGATCGGTTCTGGAATGATCCGGAATTTGTGATGGCTTACATGACGGTAGCGCATGCGGCGGGGAATGATGCGGCAGGTGATGAAGCGTTGATAGCGATGAGTAGATTACGCGAACAGGGGGCGATTCCTCCTGAAACGTTCCGCGCAGTGAAGCAGGATGAAGCGCTGGAGATGTTCAAAGAATCCTTTGCTGAAGCTCAGAAACGCGATCAGAAGTTTCATATAGAGATGGTGAAAGGGCGCATGCCCTGGGTATGGGCTGAACAGATGGCCAATAACGCCATTTACTGGGGCTGGCGGATACGGACCGCAAGCATGGATTGGATCGGCGATGAGCCGACAAATCGCGCGCGTTACAGTATGTATTCCACAAATGGTTTCCATCCCCGGGACTCGGAGCCAGGGAAGAAAGAATTGTTGCCTCTGGAATGTCCTCCGCCCGGCACGAAGGTTGTTGCGGATATTTCGGCGCTGATCACGCTGCATCGTCTGGAATTGCTTGATGCCGCAGCGGGTTATTTCGGGGAAATTCTTGTTCCAGCGGGATATCTGCCGATGGTGCTGGAAGACAGCCGGAAAATGGTTCTTCACCAGCGCTCGCGCAGGCAGAGCGCCGAGCTGATTGACAAGCTTATCAATGCGGGGCGTATTACGGCGTTGGAAGATGGTTCAGAAGCAGCATCCAAGTTGCCGATTGTTGATGAACATATAGAGTCGGACGAGCATTGCTACCGTCTTGTTGACCTGATTGAGCCTGTTTATGCGGCGGGGAGAATAAGCGAAGCGGATTTTGCCCGCATTTCAGGTGCATGCGGGAAATCATCGGGGGCTGACGAGACGCATTCTGCATTGGCGCAATTTCAGGCTTTGATGGTGGACCTGTCAACATTGGAGGTTGTCGCACATTTCGGATTATTGGAAAGTCTCGCGGGGTTCTACGGAATCCACATTACAGATAAGGCGAAACGCGAGACACGGCAACAACTGGAAGCAATTGCCTATCAGGAGGAAACACGGGAATGGCACATGGACTTGTGGAAACGCCTCCGTAATGACGCGCGCTTCAAGTTCGTTCCTCATATCATACCGGAGCAAATAAAAGAAAAAGCTAAAGATCTGAAGGATTATCTTCCATTCCTCTCCGCTTTCGTGGCGCTTGAGAAGAAGGTTCCTTTGTTGGCCGATGATCGCATCAGTCAGGGTTTTGCGCTTAACCTTTCGAACGGGATATCGCAAGCAGCGTTCGGTTCTGACGTATTGGTCCTGGCGTTGATGTCCGCCGGTAAGTTGAATGCACAGAAAGCTACTGCGGCAATCAAGCAGCTTATGGACTGGCGCTACCGTTTCATTGTGCCTCCGCCCGAACTTCTCAAAACGCTGGCCGATAAGTTCAAAGAAACTCCCCCGGGCGAATCTCTGCGGGATGTGGCCGAATATATCCAGAACTGCATGCGCGATCCGGGTCTTTTCTACGGACATGAGAAGACCGAAGCGGGAGAGTCCATGGCCATGCGGCTCTACTTGACATGGGTTTCCTTCGTCGCTCAGTTCCTCGTGCTTGTGTGGGCGGATGACACATTCACCCTGGAATCCGCGACACGTTTGACGGAATGGAGCCTCCGCGAGTTGTTACCGTCATTGCCGAGGACGTTGGATGCACGCGCAGCGACGAAGATGGCGGCAATGACTCAAAGAACGTTTCTTTCACACGCTTTGTTGAAGATGGCGTTAAATCCGGGCGGACCGCGAATGGCGGACTGCATGAAGGCGATGAAGGACTCCATGCGACTGTCGAATGAAGAGTATCACAAGATCGTCAGTTCGGTTCTGGAGGATGTTGCGAGATTGCGCGCGGGGTCTGAGGAAGAACGCGCAGATGTGACGAGGATGCTGAAAAGAATCAGGAACTATGCCCTGCTTCATTTCAACATGATCGAGCCTCGCACTCAGGCTGTGCTCAAGAATCTCAATATTCTCGATGAGGAAGGCGTGGTAATCGGCGCCGATGTGGACCCGCAAGCGCTTCGTAATCCCGGCCATCCGCGCCGCGCGAAGTTCCCGCCCGGCCCGATGTTTGGCTATGTGACCGAGGATCATCCGCCGACGAAGAAGGCTTCTGAGATTTCGGTGTTTCTGTATTCCGAGTTGCCGGAGATCAGAAGAGCCGCCCTTGAGGAGTTAGAAAATATTGTAAAGCAAGGAATCCTCGGCCTAACTCCGAACAGCAGGAAGATTCTTGAGAAATCACGTGGCGGCCTGCTCTCGGATGATCCTCATGAATGGCGCGGGGTGGCCATTGCGCTGAATGACGCTTTTTCGGACGATGCGCTTCTTGCCGTGAGCGGCGTTCGGCAGGCGCTTGAAAGCGATCCTGTCATTCAAGACAGCCTCAACATATATGCGAGGCGCGTCTTTCATCCCCCCGTGTCTTCGCTTGATTCTATCAGTCTTGATGTTAAGAATCCTAAAAACGATCATTCCAGGCTGGCGGAAATTGTCGAGTCGGTGGTCGAAGAAGCCTCAAGCATAGCCGATGTGTGCGGACGATATTTCAATAAACTTGGTTTTCTCCCGCTCGCTGCGCGATTCTCAATGGCCGAGGTCATTTCCCGCCGCCTGAAGAATCATCCGGAAGAGGATATCTGGTCCGAGGTGTGGAGATGGGCGGATGGCGCGCATGGTCCGATCCCGCAATATCACGCCTGCTCGGTGTTTGTCCTGCGCCCGGAACTGATGCCTGAAGGAAAATCGCCGGAACTGTGGCGGAGAATTATGGATGTCGTGCGCGAACCTGACAAGGCGGATGAGAGCAAGAGCATTGATCGCGAACCATGGAGATTGAGACGCGATCTCGCCCGCCATTTTGTGTATCATCTGGAAGCGAATCTGCCGGATAATGACGGCGGGAATATCGCTTGTTTTGCATGGTGGTTCGCCGGGCAGGTGGCCGAGCTTTTTCCCGACAAACCGGAGTCGGCGCAATTTTACCGCAAGAATTGGGTCGAGAGCGCCGAAAACGTTTCGACGCATATATGGTTGACTGCGTCTTCCCATATCGGACGGTCTTATCTGAGATATATCACGATGACGACATCATCGCCATGGGCGACCGCGCTCATGGCTCTTATGGGAAGCAAGCTTGATCTATTGGCTCCGTGGGATCAGCCGCCTGAAACACAGGCGGCGTTTCATAAAGCGCTTGTATCGAGTCTTGTCGGAGCGCTTCCGGTTGCCCGCGAATCGCCTGAGGAACCAACATACGCGCAGGAATGCGCCATGATCGAAACGACGCTCAAGTGGTCTGCGCATACAACCGAGGAAGATCGAACAGGGTTGGAGCAAATAGTCGCGATGACTGAAAAACTGGGTTCAGTCGAAGGTTTATGCGCGGCGCTCCGCAAACTTGCCGAGAGTTCGCTCATAGATCAGATAGCTGTCGCGCTTGCGCTCAAGGCAAAGGCTTATACCGACCCGAAAGTGGCGGATGGTGTTTGGGAGCTTCTATCGGATGCGGAGTGGCGGCAGCAGGTTCTCGGTTCCGTTGACGAACACGTTCTGGGACTCTTGGTCGAGGCTTTCTGCATCCTTCTGGCGGATCAGCAGGAGAAGTGGCGTTTTCATCTGCCGCAATACCTTGCCGAGCTTTGCGAGAAAACCGAGAACGACGAGAGGCGGCAGGAGTTATTCATATACACGCTTCATGCGTCCCTGGCATCCTATACAGTCAGCGCAGTGCGTCGCCTCCTGCGCGGCAGCCAAAAAGGCAAGTTCGCGGCGCTTGCGAATGAGTATCGAGTGAGAATTGAGAATATGTGGTCCGAATACCCGCCTTGGGTGCAGGCGCGTATGCGCGGCCTGTTGGCCAGTCTGCGCGCCGGCTGATGTTAGAGCCGGGAGGCTCCTGCAAAACCTCTTCCAAAGAACGGCTCAACGACCAGGCCGATTTCTTGCGGGTGTTCAGGAACCAGCAATCGGGATGAAGAATTCAGCGCTCAAGCGGATTAACCACTTGGATGGAAAGAAGACGAACGAAGTAACTCGCAAAGTCACGCGTTTCGATGGTATATTATTCGTGTCGGGTGAGTCTTATTGGAGTGTGAAATGATACGGGTTGAGGTCAAACTGGAGTTGTTGCGGTGGGTGTGCAAACGCGCCAGTATCGTGGCGGAATTGGAGGCGAAGCGGAAGCTGGTGGAGGCGAACCGGGACTTGATCGCACGGATGAATGCGAAGATCAAGGCGAAGCCGGCGGAGGTGTGGGGAGAGACGAGAGGCACTAAAAATAGTGTAAAATAGAACTTGCTTCGAAGGTGCAATTATTGGTATAAGTCATATGTTTTGAGTAACAAGATACCCTATCAATTACCCTACCAATGAACTCTGGTTTTACATTTGCCTATAAAAAAGCCGCTCAAGCGTTGAATTTCTTCGCTATCCAAAATGGCGGCCATGTTAAAAAGCTTCACGCCTTGAAACTGGTGTTTTTTTCGGACCGGTATCATCTGCGAAAATATGGCCGGCCTATCACCAATGATCAGTATTGGGCAATGCGCTTGGGACCTGTTCCTTCGGGGGTTAAAGATATCTTCGAGCTTGATTCGGCCAGTTCGGAGGAACGGCATTACGCCCAACAGTATTTCAAACAAGGGCCTAATCCCCATTCTATTACAACGATTGCGCCTGTTGATATTCGCGTATTATCCGCTACGGATCAGGAAGCGCTGCAATTTGCATGGAAGACGTTTGGCTCACATGTCCGCATTGTTGAAAAAACCCACGTCTATCCGGAGTGGAGTCGGCATGAAGCCGCCGTACAAGGCGGTAGCACCAGAGAGCCGATGGATTATCTTGATTTTCTGGAAGATCCGCCTGAAAACGTAAATCCCTGCTATCCGCTATCAGACGACGAACGCGCCGTCCGCCATGAGCAGGTGATGGAAATGATAAATGCCGTTGCGCTGTGGAGGTAATACGTGTCTCCACAGTGGACGGAAGAGTTGTTGCGTCTAACTCTTCAAGGTGGTTCCGTTTATTATCTTCAACACCGTTCATTATTGTCGGCACAACCTCATTACTTTGTCGTGATGAATCTCAATCCTCGTGAAGATGCCTTCCTTGTCTTAACTGTGGTATCATCAAACATTGACGGCGTTGCACGAAGAAGCAAAAACCTGCCACCCGAGACAATCGTGACAATTCTCCCTGCCGAATACTCGGAATTTAACGTTCCTTCGGTTATTGACTGCAACTACTGGTTCCGGGTCACAACGCAGGAGTTATTACAGAAACTTCAAGCAGGTCTTGCCGCAGAGAAGACGCGAATACCTGCACACATTATCATAAAATTGCGAACCGGAGTTTTGCAGAGTCCACTCATTGAAGATATGGTAAAAGACATGTTAAAATGAAACTTTACTGATGTGCCCATAGTTGTTGCAATGGATGATAGCAGAGACAATATTCGACAATGAATGCAACGGTAAAAATACATTGCTTATGAAGGAGTTGCCCATTTTCCGACCCCGACAATAATCCCGGCAAAGTATCGGGATTCGGGCGTTCAAAAGGACGCGAAGAGACTATCGCGATATACATCGGATAAATTTCATATTCCGCTCTACTACGATGTCCAATAGCGAAACCCACAAAAGACTATGGAGAAGTTTTGGTCCGCGTGGCTGTTTGCTAAGACCTATGCGCTATTGAAACGTTGGAGTACCGAAACGGCTAAGATTATGAAAATCCAATCTGGTGTCAAATAGTTCACTCAAAGCCTATCTGTCGTTAAATAAGTGCGATTTCCCGTTCATTCAAAACCTCGCCGCGCTTGCTCAAGACTCCAAGATCGCCAAGTCCGGAATTTTATCCGTGGGGTTAACCGCGGATAAAAGACTCGCTTTTCCTCTGCCGTTTACCCGGCAGAGGAAAAATCTCTTTACTTTGCGTCCTTTGCGTCTTGGCGGTTCAATTCTCCCCATTTTCTTCGGATAGCTTAACACTTACCGCGATCTGAGAGTCGCGGAGAGCAGAACATGCACGCATCCGCTTATATCACGAACAGCAGGAAGACCATCACGAAAATGGCGACCGTCTCGACAATTCCAAGCACCGAGAGGTAGTTGGTGAAGCCCTGTCCGGTCTCGGCCAGCGCAACCGTTCCGCCCGCCGCAGCCTTGCCCTGCAGCCAGGCCGACGATCCGATGGCAAGCCCGCCGAAAATGCCTACACCCAGGAGCAGCGGCCAGCTCGTGCCGGCAGCCGATTTCCCGATCATGGCGAACATCAGGATCATGCCGTAAATGGTCTGCGACAGCGGCGCGCCGACGAACGTGAGCAGGATGAAGGGCGCTGCCTTGTTGTTGGCATAGCATTTTTTCCATGCGCCCACGGCGGCCATGCCGGCAGTTCCGGTTCCGAGCGCCGATCCGACGGCGGAGAGACACATCACGGCAGCCGCACCCAGTCTTCCAAGAGAAACCATCATTTCTGTATCCATAACACCGTTTCCTTTCTGTTATTGAATCCCGTCCTCTTCCTTTTTGAACGGGGTATATTTCAAGCCCGCCCATTCCAACCCGATATGACCCGAAAACTCAAGCGTGTTCAAGCGCACCCCGTGAACCAGCACGCCCAGCCCGCAGAGCAGGATGTTCAGCCCGTGCCCGAACAGAAGAATCAGCGCGACGAGCGGAATCGCCCACACCCGGCCCGCGCCCATGTCCATTGCCATGCTGTTGAAGCTCTGCGCGACCTGGGCGGACGCCATGCCCACCGCAAAAAGACGCACATAGGAAACCACGTCCACGAAATTATTAATGACCGTCAGGGGCAGCATGGCGTGGTGGATGAAATTCTGTTTCAACATCTTTACAGGCGTCATGAAGAGAACTATTGCGACAAGCCCCGCGCCGCCCATGACCGCGCCCCACGCCGGGAAAGTATCCCCGCAAACGAAATAGTTCGCGGCCAGAAACATCGTCCAGGTCATGAATATCCAACCGGCCTGAGCGATGGCTCGCGGACTGTTGAGCATCCTGAGCGCGTTCCATGCGTGCGCCAGCGTGAGGTGGATGGCGCCTATCAGGAAGCAGAGCTTCATCACGTTGGTGTTATCGCCGAGCCACCCTATCTTCAGCGGCGCGAGTGGAGCGGGGGTGGGGGAGATCCCGAAATAATTGCCCGTGAGCGAGCCCCAGATGATCGTGCACGCGCTGAGAATGCCGAAGAGCACGAACGGGTATGCGGGCGCCCGGGGCATCTTCCTGCGCGCCAGGAGGGTGATCACCAGGAAGATCAGGCCGTAGCCTGCATCGCCCACTATCATGCCGAAGAACACGCTGAAGAACACGAGGAATGCGGCGCTTATGTCTATTTCCCTGTAGCCCGGCAGAACATTGATCATTTCCAGCACAGCCTTGACAGGCTTCACCCACCGCGGATAGGAGATGAGAGTCGGCACGGCATCGTTCTCGTCCGGATCCTCGATGAGCAGCCCCCAGCCGTGTTCTGCGGCGGCCGCGCGTACCCGTTCGAGTTCCCGCTCGGGACAGAACCCGCGCAGGTAGACGATCTCGCCGGCTTCCCCCATGCCGGAGCTGACGGTTAGAAACTCCTGCTGCTGCCTGGTCTTTTTCAAGATGCCTTCGACGGGGCCGGCGTTCATGCCCAGTTCGGCGAGTTCCGCCTCGATTGCCGCGGCCTCGGACTCCCTGGCCGCAAGCTGCTTCTCGATATGCTTCAGCGACACGTCCGGGATCTCAATCGGTTCCCAGCCAGGGGGCGTTTCCAGTTTCCCGTCGCCCATTCCAATCACGGCGAAATAGAAAATGCTTCGCTCACGTGACAACACCTGCAGAACGGCGCCGTCCGGCGCGACAGGCGCTTGCTTAACCGCCGCCCGGTAGACGCGCAAGCCGATGCCGTTCTCCGCGAGCTTTGCGGCAGATGCCGGGTCGAAATCGCCGAGCGGCTCGATCTTTGTCCGCTGCATGCGGATGCGCTCGAGTTCGCCCGCGGCGTCCTTCCTGCGCTCCAGCAGGGCGCTCACCTTCTCGACCACCTGCTCAGGGTCGGCTTCAGGCGCGGGCTCCTGTTTTTCCCCGGCTTTCGCGAGCAACGTCAGCGCGCCAAGCGCGCGTTCGATGCGCGCAACCCGTCCCCGCGCCGCCTCCAGCTCCTTGCCTTCGGGCGGAGTGACGGCGGTGACGTGCAACACGCCGACTCGGCGCAGCGCCTCCAGCGTGACGTCCTTTTCGGACGCCACGCAGAGGAGCCCTAGTTTTTTCATTTTTACGATCATGCCGTTTTCATCAAGGCCATTGACTTGCGTTTTGCGATCTTCGAGCGGACCACAGCGGCCGCGTCCAGGTCCCCGAGGAATATGCGTATCACGCGGATATTGTTCGATGCCTCGGGTATCTTGACCTTCTCGAACAGGTTGACCCGCTGGGACGTGACGAGCAGTTCAGCGCTCAGCAGCCTGAACTGCTCTGCCAGGATCATCTGCTCCGCCCTCAGGCGCGCCAGCTTCTTGAGCGCGGTGATGCCGTCATCAAGCCACGGCGGGGTTTCAAAGAGATCAAGCGGCTCTTCATCGAACAACACTTCCTCGAACACCGGTATCACCACGCCCGCGATGTTGACGGAGCTCCGCCTCACGGAGGCCACCTTGAGGCGCCCCTCGATGCCGGAGCTCTCCGCGAACAGGCGTATCCATTCCGTGATGTCCGCGAAAAGCGCGTTCTCCTCCGCCTTCTTCTTCTCGATCAGCACCTCGACGCGCCTGGTCTCCATCTGGAGTTGTTCGCGCTTGAGTTCCAGCGTGGGCAGGAAGCGTTTGAACCTGCCGAGGTTGTCCCTCTGCGCCTTCAGCTCGTTCTTGGTATACTTGATCTTGGGCATCGAAGCTCCCCGGTCGCCTTCAGTTCGGCCAGAATTCCTTAACCAGGTCGGACGGAATCCCGGTTTCGGCCGGCTCGAAACAGTCGGCCAGGATCTTCCACCCGAGATCCAGCGCGGCCTCGAGCGGGATGTTCACGTTCAGATCCATGAGCTCCTTTTCAAACCGGTCGCCGTACTTCAGCAGCTTGTGGTCCCACTCGCTCATGCGGAAGCCCATGGATTGTTTTTCGATGCATTCCTTGAACGAGGCGTAAAGCTGGATCATCGAGTTCATCACCATGCGGTGATCCTTGCGCGTCTTGCCGTTGACCAGCTGCTTGAGTCGGCTCAGAGAACCGAACGGCTCGATCCTCTGGTTACGCAGGTAGAACTGGCCCTCGGTGATGTAGCCGGTGTTGTCGGGCACGGGGTGGGTGACGTCGTCACCCGGCATTGTGGTGGCGGCGAGGATCGTTATGGAACCCGCGCCCTCGAAGTCCACCGCCTTCTCATAGCGCGCCGCCAGCTGGGTATAGAGGTCGCCGGGGTAGCCGCGGTTCGATGGGATCTGTTCCATGGTGATCGCTATTTCCTTCATGGCGTCGGCGAAGTTGGTCATGTCCGTCAGCAGCACGAGCACGCGCTTGCCGCTCAGCGCGAACTGCTCGGCGACGGCGAGGCTTATGTCGGGCACCATCAGGCACTCTACGGTGGGATCGGCCGCGGTGTGGATGAAGAGAATGGAACGGGAAAGCGCGCCGTTCTCCTCCAGGGTGTCCCGGAAATACAGGTAGTCGTCGTGCTTGAGGCCCATGCCGCCCAGGATGATTATGTCCACCTCCGCCTGGAGCGCGATCCTGGCCAGCAACGGGTTGTAAGGCTCTCCGGCCACTGAGAAGATGGGGAGCTTCTGCGACTCGACCAGCGTGTTGAATACGTCAATCATCGGAATGCCTGTGCGGATCATGTTGCTAGGTATCACGCGCTTGGCCGGGTTGACCGAAGGTCCGCCGATGGGTATGGCGTTCTCGTTTATTGCCGGGCCCTTGTCGCGCGGAATGCCCGTCCCGGTGAATACCCTGCCGATGAGAGATTCGGAGAAGGATGTCTGCATGGGATGGCCGAGAAAGCACACCTCGGCGTCGGTCGCTATCCCCCGCGCGCCCGCGAAGACCTGGAGGGAAACCATGTCGCCCTGCAGCCGGATGACCTGAGCCAGGGATGTTCCGCGGGCGGAACGCACCTCGGCGAGCTCCTTGTAGCTCACACCCTCGGCTATTACGCTAATCACGTTGCCTGCGATCTGCTCGATTCTGTGGTAAAGCCTGCGCATATTACTCCTTGCCGTCAATCTTTTGTCCCGCCACCCCGGCGATCATGTCCTCGATCTGCTTCTGGACGGCGCCGAATTTCTTCTCCTCCATGTGGATCCTGTTCCAGTCCTTCGTGAGCTGGCCCAGCGAGTGGAAGAATTTCCGCGCCGCGGCCTGATTCTCGAAATTCATCTCGGCCGCCAGCGCGCGGGTGAGCATTCCCATCACATGCTGCTGGCGCTCGGCCGTGGTCGCGCCGTCCACCTCGTTGAAGGCGTCCTGCTGCAGGAATACGGCATCGAGAAACTCGGCTTTCAGGAAGATGACGAAGTCATTTATCGGCGTGCCCTCCTCGCCCACGACCTTCATCATCTGGCTCACCTCATTGCCCCTGCGCAGTATCCTGCGAGCGAGCTGGAGATCGTTCTCGGGGATGATGCTCTTGTACTTGCTCCAGCTTTCCATCGGGTCAATGGATGGATAACGCCTGGCGTCGGACCGTTCGCGTGACAGGCCGTGGAAAGCGCCCACCACCTTGAGGGTCGCCTGCGTCACGGGCTCCTCGAAGTTCCCGCCGGCCGGGCTGACCGTGCCGCCGATCGTTATGGAGCCGGTCGTGCCGTCGTTCAGTTTGACTATCCCGCCCCGCTCGTAGAATGCCGCGATCACGGACTCGAGGTAGGCTGGGAACGCCTCCTCGCCGGGGATCTCCTCGAGACGTCCGGATGTCTCGCGCAACGCCTGCGCCCAGCGCGAGGTGGAATCGGCCAGCAACAGCACGTTGAGCCCCATCTGTCTGTAATACTCCGCGAGCGTGACGGCGGTATAGACCGAGGCCTCCCGCGCGGCAACCGGCATTGAGCTGGTGTTGCATATGATCATGGTCCTGTCCATCAGCTTCTTGCCCGTGCGGGGGTCGGTGAGCACGGGGAATTCACGCAGGGTTTCCACCACCTCGCCGGCCCGCTCACCGCACGCCGCGATGATGACGATGTCAACATCCGCATGGCGGCTCATCAGCTGCTGGAGAACCGTTTTGCCAGCGCCGAAGGGGCCGGGTATGCAGTAGGTTCCGCCCCTGGCGACGGGGAAGAAGGAGTCAATTATGCGGATCTTGGTTATGAGGGGCTCGGCCGGTTTGAGGCGCTCGGCGTAGCTCGTTATGGGTATCTTCACCGGCCACTCCTGAAGCATGCTGACCTCGCGCGTCCTCTTGTCGCCCTTGAGCGTCGCGACCCGCTTTTCTATGGTCTGGCTGCCGGCGGAAATGATGTCCTCGATGGTCCATGATCCCTGGAAGTTGAAAGGAACCATGATGCGATGCGTGAACATGCCTTCCGGAACTGTGCCCAGCGTATCGCCGGCCCGCACAACATCGCCCTTTTTCGCGACGGGCGTGAATTCCCATTCCACGTCGCGTGGAAGCGCCTCGATGTAAGCCCCGCGCTTCAGGAAGAATCCGCACTGCTCCGCCAGCTTGGGCAGCGGGTTCTGCAAACCGTCAAATATCTGGGATAGCAGGCCGGGTCCGAGCTCGACGGCCAGCAACTCGCCGCTGAATTCCACGGTGTCGCCGACCTTTAACCCGACGGTGTCCTCGAAGACCTGCATATCGGCCTTGTTTTCGCGAATGCGAATAACCTCCGACTTCAGGCGCTGGTCTCCGAGCACGGCGTACGCGACTTCGTTTTGAATGACGGGTTCATCAAACTCCACCGTCAACATGCTGGCATTAACTCCCACGATCTTTCCGGAATGGCTCATAATTGCCCCTATTGCTTCAACGAGCTTTCGACAAAGTTGTCAACCGCCGCCCGTCCCTGTTCTTCCTTCATTCTGCTCCAACGAATAGAGAGATTCAGTTTCAATGCGAATGCCAGCAATGCCGGCATCCCGAATGGATCAAATACAGCCATTTCCTCGATCGTTTCCCACCGGAATCGGTCGAGGGCGAGTTCGCGCTCCAGAGGGTTCGCCTCGCCTGCCTGCGAATCGTGAGAGCGACGCAATATCTCGGCTGCGGCCTCGTCCGGGGACGATTCGTAAAACTCGCAATACTTGAGGAACGGCTCCGGCTCCACGCCGAGCCGCGTGGCCCGGCTCCTGGCGATCGCGTTCCGCAGCAGCGTTTCGCGGCAGATCCAGTCGCGCACGAACTGGTGCCCGGCCTTCTCCGGCTCGCCCCTGATCACGTGGCACAAGTCCTCGTAGTCTTCGCGCGACACCATTTCCATGCAATCCGCCAGGAATGCCTCGCCGGTCATTGGCGGGGGCTCATCCAGCGCCAGGGTCGGAAGGCTCGCTACGAAGAAATAGTAGGCCATGGGTTCTTGCGATCCTCTCTATTCGAGTGGTTTCCTGGCGGCTTCGCGCACTATCTCCTCCAGCTGGGGCTGGAGGAACGTTGCCATGGCGTCCGCTATCGCCTCGAGCGTGAAGTCATGCCAGACCTTGCCCTCGTTCAGGGAAATTTTGAACCCCTTTACGATGTTATCGTCCGACCGGATCTCGACGCCCTTGGCCAGGGCCTGCGCGAACTTGTCCGCGAAGAGCTGTTTCAGCTTCTCGAGATCATTGGCGCCGACCAGCGCCTCGATGCGGCTCTCTGTCATGCCGCGGTCGGCATAGCCTTTTGCGAGGGCGGTCATCATCCGGGCAAGCTCTTCGGGCGTGAGGCTTTGCGACACCGAGTCGCTCACGAGGCTCTTGAAGAGCTTCTCGACAGCCCCACCCACTGCTATCAGCACGTCCCGCGCAGATTGGGCCATGGTTCTTATGCCGCGGTCGGCGTGGATCTTGGCGTCGGCCTCGGCCTGCTTGATGATGTCCGCCGCCTTGTGCTCGGCCTTCTTCACCAGTACGACAGCCTCCTGCTTCGCTGCGGAAACGATGCGGTCTGACTCGGCCTTGGCCTTGTCAACGCCATCCCGCTGTATACGCTCGATGAGATTCTTGAGTTCTTCAGCCATGACAGCAACTCTCTTTCTTTTCGTTATAGCATGAGTCAGATGTTGGAAAAAGAAATCATATATTATCAGCGCGCGGTTAAATATCAAGAAAAAAATTCACTTGGTAAATTTATCGTCAAATTTGCTTGCACATTTCAAATAAAGCCTGTTTACTATTTGGCTTGATGGAAACGAAAGGGCTGTTTTCATCTTCCGGGAGATCCGGGGAAAATACAAACCATGCCCGTTAACTTAGCGTCCTTGTCCCGGTGGACGGGCCGCGCAATGTTGAAAAGCTGGTACAGTATGGAACAAGCTGTAAAGGAAAAGGCGCACGCCGGAGTGGATCTGGAGTTGTTTGGCAGCGATAAGTATGAGGAAACCGCCAGGATGTACGAGGAAACCCTCAAGCCCTTCTCAAAAGGGGCCATCGTGAAGGGCAAAATCCTCGAGGTGCGGGACAACGGCGTGCTGGTTGATATCGGGTACAAGTCCGAAGGATTTATCAGTGGTGAGGAATTTAGGGATATCGCCGAGATAAAGCCGGGCGACGAGATAGAGGTGTTGATCGACGAGATAGAGGATGACGAAGGCAACATAATCCTCAGTAGACTGAAAGCCGAACAGAAGCGCATGTGGGACAGCGTCCTGTCTTCTGCGGAAGAGGGAAGCGTTATCGAGGGCGAGATTAAGAGCCGCATCAGGGGCGGCTTGATCGTGGATATCAATGGCGTGAAGGGGTTCCTCCCTGGCTCGCAGGTTGATGTTGTTCCCGTCCGGAACGTGGACGATTACATCAATAAGAGGTTTGAGTTCAGGATAATGAAGATCAGTAAGGAGAGGCGTAACATCGTGCTCTCCCGTAGGGAACTCATAGAACAGCGCCGCCGCGATAAGAAGAAGAATCTGCTCAGCGAGATACAGGTGGGGCAGAATAGACCGGGCGTGGTCAAAAACATCACCGATTTCGGGGCGTTCATAGATCTTGGCGGGCTGGACGGACTGCTGCACATAACCGACATGAGCTGGGGCAGGGTCAGCCATCCTTCAAAAGTCCTCAAGGTGGGCGAGTCGGTTGATGTTATGATATTGAACGTTGATCTCGAGAGAGAGCGGGTTTCGCTCGGACTCAAACAGAAGACGACCAACCCGTGGGATGCTGTGGAGGAAAAATACCCGGTCGGCAGCCGCGTGCATGGAAAGGTCGTGAACCTGGTTCCTTATGGCGCATTCATCGAGATAGAGGAAGGCGTGGAGGGCCTCGTGCACGTGTCCGAGATCTCCTGGGTCCAGCGGGTCTCGCGGGCCTCGGACGTTCTATCTCTGGGCGAGGAGGTCGAAGCGGTTGTGCTGAGCATAAGCCGCGCCGATCAGAAGATATCGCTTGGAATCAGACAGGCCGGTCCTAACCCGTGGGATGACGTGGATAAGCGCTACCCGGTCGGAACCCGCATCAGCGGCACGGTCCGCAATTTCACCACCTACGGCGCATTCGTGCAGCTTGAGGAAGGAATTGACGGAATGATTCACGTTTCCGACATGTCCTGGACCAGGAAGATCAATCACCCGTCGGAGGTCCTGAAGAAGGGCGCAACCGTGGAGATTGTTGTTCTCGATGTGGATCCCGGCAACCAGCGGATCAGCCTGGGCCTGAAGCAGGCGCAGGAGGATCCGTGGACGGTAGTGACTGACCGCTTCAAGGTCGGACAGGTCGTAGAGGGCAAGGTCGCAAAGTTCGCTTCTTTCGGCGCATTCGTTGATCTGGATCAGGGCGTTGACGGATTGGTCCACATTTCGCAGGTCAGCGAGGAGCATGTCGAGAATGCGAAGGATGTTCTCCAGATCGGTCAGGTTGTCAGGGCGCGGGTGGTGAAGATAGACCCCGTCGAGCGCAGGATAGCGCTGAGCATCAAGGCCGCAAACATGCCGGACGAGGAGTTCACCGTGCAGGAGGATATGCTCGAGGGGCTTAAGCCCGGTGAAACGCTCGTGGATCTCGCCGGCGCCTTTGACGAGGCCTTCAGCGTGAAGAAGAACAAGGTCGAGGAATGGCGTCCCGGTGAGGGCGGGAAGAAGGATCAGCCTGGCGAGAAGAAAGAAGAATGACCGGGAAAATTGACCGCCAGTTGGATGTCCTGACTGCCAGGTCCGTTGACGTGGTGTCAAGAGAGGAACTGCGCGGGAAGTTGGAGGCTTCGCTGAAGAGCGGCAGGCCGCTCCGCGTGAAATACGGCGCGGACCCTTCCGCGCCCGATATTCATCTCGGCCACGTAGTCGGGTTGAATAAGCTGCGCGAGTTTCAGGACTTCGGCCATACCGTGGTGTTCGTCATCGGTGATTTCACAGGAATGATCGGTGACCCGTCCGGCCGCTCCGAGACGCGCAAGCCTCTGTCGCGCGATGTCGTGCTGGCGAACGCGAAGACATACCAGGACCAGGTCTTTAAGGTCCTGGACCCGGGCAGGACGGAGATCCGGTTCAATTCCGAGTGGTGTTCGCCGCTCGGCTTCGCGGATGTTCTCAAGCTCTCGGTGCATGTGACTGTGGCCCAGCTTCTCTCGCGCGAGGATTTTGCGAATCGCTTCGGCGCCAATCACCCGATCTCGCTGGTCGAATTTCTTTATCCGCTTGTCCAGGCATATGATTCGGTGATGACAGATGCCGACGTCGAGATTGGCGGCACCGATCAGCTGTTCAACCTCCTCATGGGCAGGGACCTCCAGAAGGCGTTCGGCAAGGCGCAGCAGGCTGTGATAACCCTGCCGCTGCTCGAGGGGCTTGACGGCGTCCGCAAGATGAGCAAGAGCCTCGATAACTACATCGGGGTCACGGAGCCTCCGCGCGAGATGTTCGGAAAGCTGATGTCCATCAGCGATGAGCTGATGTGGACCTATCATTCCCTGCTGCTTCGAAAGCCAGAGTCCTCTATTCGCGAAATGCGCTCGGCCGTTGACTCGGGCTCCAGGCACCCGCGCTCGGCCAAGGATGATCTTGCCAGAGAGGTGACTTCCTTCTTCTACGGACCGGATGCCGCCGTCGCCGCCTCGGAAGAATTCGCGCGCGTATTTTCGGAGCACAAGATGCCCGATGTCATACCCGATATCGTCATCCCCGCGTCGGAGCGGAAGGACGGGAAGGTTTGGATCGTTGCGCTGCTTGTGGCTGCCGGGCTGGCCGAGAGCAACGGCGCGGCGCGGCGCCTGGTCCGCCAGGGCGCGGTGCGGGTGGGCGATGAGAAGATCATGGACGAAAAAGCGCTGGTCGAGGCGCCGGATGGCGTTATTGTGCGTGCCGGCAAACGGGGGTTCGCCCGCATCGTGTCGGATTGATATTATTTGAGGCTCCTGCAAAACGCCTCAGTGGTGTTTGCGAGCGCCTCATTTGCCGTCAAGCTCTTCCCTGATGGCGGCGCCAAGCTCTTCCGCGGACACCGGCTTTGAGAGAAAAGCCCCGCCGCCGATGGCCTGCGCCTCCTGCACCCTGGCGAGAACCTCGCGGCCTGAAACAAAAATAACCTTCTGCTCCGGGTTGATTTTCCGCAGGCGCTGGAAAGTCTCCACCCCGTCCATTCCATGGCCCATAACTATGTCGAGGATAACCAGGTCGGGCATCGGGCCGGACTCCTTGCACTTCTCGAAGATGGCCACCGTCTCTTCGCCGCTCTTGGCGGGCAGCACCGCGTAGCCTAGCTTTTCTAGTATCTTCTTCAGCACCTCCACCTGGATCTCGTCGTCATCCGCGATAACTATAGTTTCCGCTCCGTGGGCCAGCAGGTTTTCGGACGACTTCAGGTCGAGCGGCTGGCGCACAGCCGGCAAAAAAATCGTGAATGTCGTTCCACGTCCGACTTCGCTCTCAAGGTCTATACGGCCGTTATGATCCTCTATTATGCCATAGACCACGCTCATGCCGAGCCCGGCGCCGCGCCGTTTGGTCGAGTGCTGGTGGGTGGAGAAGAAAGGCTCAAAAATCTTGTCCCTGATTTCCTTGGGGATTCCGTGGCCAGTGTCGGAAATCGTGAACTTGATGTACTCGCCCTTTGCAAGGGGCTTTGCAGCCCCGTCCTTTTCGATGTAGACGTTCGTGGTGCTTATGGTTATTTTGCCGCTCTCGTCCATCGCGTCAACCGCGTTCTGGTACAGGTTCTGGATCGCGCGCAGTATCTGCTCCTCGGCGCCGCATGTGTTGAACAGGTTCGCCGCAAGATTGAGTTTAACTTCGATCTTGTCCTTGGAATCCCTCCGGACGAGGTCGAACAGATGTTTGACCACGGCATTGAAATCTAAGACCTGCTTGTCGCAGCGGCCGCGCCTCGAGAGCATCAGCAGCTGCTTGTTGATCTCGGCCATCCTCTGCGCGGTGCTCGCTATTATGTCGAGGTCCTTGCGCGCCTGGGAGTCCGGCGGCAGTTCCTCCTTGATAAGCGCCGGGTAGCCGAGTAACGGCGTGAGCAGGTTGTTGAAATCATGGGCGATGAGCCCCGCCACCCGTCCGGCTGTCTCAAGCCGCTCGGACTGGGCAAGCTGCTTCTGCGTCGCGAGTAGCGCCTTCTCGGCCTCTTTGCGCTTGGTGATGTCGCGCACGAAAAAACAAACTACATCATCTTTTCCCAGCTTCAAACTGTTCGATGCAATTTCCGAAGGGAAGATGGTGCTGTCCCTGCGGCAGCAGTATGCCTCTATCAGCACGAACCTGCCGCCCTTGCTCAGGTTTTTGCGGATTCTGTCCAGCATGAGGGCGTCGAAACCGTAGAAGAATTCAAAGATGTTCGACTTCCGCAGGTCCGGGATGCCGCAGTGGAAAAACTCCACGGCACGGCTGTTTGCGTCAAGAATGTTGCCGGACCAGTCGGTGATCAGGACAGCATCGTAAATGCTGTTCATGAACTGGCTGTACAGTGAGTACTCACCCTCACTCAGCTTCTGATGAATGGCGTCCTGCTGGGAAGGTTCGGCTGGCTTCTCCGCAGACCGGGAGCGGTCCGCCTCGAATCCCTCAGTCGGAATGGTGATCCGCATTGTCTCGTCAGCCCTGTTTCGTTCTGCCATGCCGAAAATCCTCCATCATTGCAATGTAACTCCGCCCGCAGTCCGGACGATGAGGTGCTCAAGGATAACCTTCGCTTCGCTCGGTTGCCTTTCGGAAAAGAATTTTTTGCCAC
>CAYWJE010000022.1:0-22648 GCA_964458525.1 uncultured Verrucomicrobiota bacterium | reverse complement strand
AACCACCACCTCGCCCGCATTCTGGGCATCATCCGCCAAGAATAATGAATTGGCTCTGCCCTCAGACCCAGGCAACGAGGGCGAGAAGAAGGGCTGGGCACGAACCGACTGCCCCGACGAAGCATGGGGCTCCATCCAGCTTCCAACCGCATGGCAGCAGGCAGGCCACAACTACAGCGGCGTCTTCTGGTTCCGTTATGCCTTCAACGCCCCAAAGTCATGGGCAGGACAGAAGCTGAAACTCCAAATCGGCGCTGTGGACAAGCAGGACGTGACATACTTCAACGGGAAGAAGGTTGGAGCCACGGGAAAAGGCTTCGAAACGCAGCACTGGGACAAGCCGCGGACTTATACTGTTCCACCAGTAATGGTCAAAGAGGGCAGAAACGTGATCGCGGTGCGCGCTTATTCATTCATGTTCGCCGGAGGTATGATTGGGCCAGCCAACGCCATGAACATTGGTCGCGCTGATGGAAAAGGCAGACCGATAAGCCTCGCAGGCGAATGGCTCTATAGGGAGGAGCACAACTTCGGCCTCGTCCAGCAGCCTCCCGCACCAATGGGCCCGGGCAATGCCAACAGCCCCTACATGCTCTATGACAACATGATCGCCCCGCTTGTGCCCTATGCGATTCGCGGCGCGATATGGTACCAGGGCGAGTCAAACGCCGGCAATAACCGCCAGTACCGCGGCAATCTCACCTCCATGATCAGCGATTGGCGCCGCGCATGGGGACAGGGAACCTTTCCGTTCATCCAGGTGCAGCTGGCAAACTACATGGCAGCAAAGAATCATGAGGATGACAGCTGCTGGGCTCGCCTGCGCGAGGCACAATTGATGACCTGTTCCGAGCCCGAAACAGGCATGGCCGTTGCGATTGATATAGGCGACGCGGCCGATATCCACCCCAAGAACAAGAAGGACGTGGGCCACCGCCTGGCACAATGGGCATTGGCCAGAAGCTATGATCACCCCATTGAACCATGCGGTCCGCTATACTCAGGAATGACCATAGAGGGCCCCCTCATCCGCCTGCGCTTTGCGCATGTGGGGGACGGACTGCTGGCACGAAACGGCGAGCTCCGCGCTTTCGTCATTGCCGGGCCGGACTGGCACTTTTATGACGCCACCGCCGTGATCGAGGGCAGCACGGTCGTGGTGAGCCATCCAGTCGTGCGCGCGCCCATAGCGGTAAGGTATGCATGGGCCAACAACCCGGAAGGATGCAATTTGTACAACTCCGACGGTCTTCCCGCTTCACCCTTCCGAACCGACACATGGTGAAGTTGTTAAAGATCAAATTGCTCATATTGCTTGCCTCATGCCTCGCCGGGCCGGCACACGCCGGCTCGGCATTGGGCGACTGGGGTCATTTCCTGACCTGTCCGACCAGTTCGCCCTCAGGAATCCCGAGGGGCAGGCACTGGACTTCCACGCTGATGTCGCAATTACCGTATCCGGTAAGGGCGTGTTCAAGAAGGCTTTGCCCATCGAACATATCCACGATCCAAGGACAAGCGGCCCCACCGACACGATTCAGACGGGAAAAGGAGTCGCCTTTGTCGAGGTCTCAGGAGCGAAAGGGTGGTTCAGTTTCACCTACCCCGCAACAAAAGGGGTGCCCCCCCTACCTCGCCCCGACCTGGAAGCAGTGGTTCGATCCTCAAAATCCGCGGCCGGCCGGCGAGAGATGACGAGCATAGTTTCCGGATACGAGGTTATTGCTTTCCCTCAAGATAACGCCGCGCGCCGCGCGCCTTAACCCGCTTTTCCAACGCACGGGCTGCCCGCAGGGAGCTAACGCCCAAACGGAAGACCTCCCGCCAATCAGTTGCTCGGCTTGTCCAGGCGGATTGTCCGCGACGATGTTGTTTCAGGCGTGTCCTAAGACGGCAACTCATACCAATGTAGTAGCGCCCAAGTGTCGACGAATGAAGAATATAAACGAAAAAAGAAGTGGAGCGGGAGACCGGAGTCGAACCGGCGACGTTCAGCTTGGGAAGCTGCACGTTACACCCCATAAATAAAGGGAATAAAATACTTGTTGACTTTTTGTTGACTTTTTGCAAACATGTTCACCAATAAGCAAGCACATGTTTTTATACACCACAACAGAAAGACGGCAAGATGAAAAAAAGCAAGAAACGCAAGACTCCCGTCATCGTTCACGCAGGCTTTCCGATCCGCGAAGTTCGTCCCGGATACTGGTTGACCGATGTTCAACGCGACGGAAAGCGGGAAAGAAAATGTTTCCGCGACCTGGCCGAGGCAAAGACATTCTGCGAGATCATATCAACGAAGATCAGGAACGAGGGAACATCCGCCTTGTCACTGACTCCAGACCAGCGCAGCGATGCCGGCAAGGCCTTGGAGAAACTGAACGGAGCAACCACCCTACTTGATGCGGCTGAATGCTGGCTTCTCCACAATGGCGGAGAAACCGGCTTGACACTCAAAGACATCGGCGACCGATTCATGAAGCACGTTATCGGAGCAGGCTGCCGGAAAACAACCATCACAGAACGACGCTACAAGATCAAGAGGCTTGTGGAGGCGATGGGAGATCAGCAGGCACAGTCTATCACAAAACGCGCGCTCAACAGTTGGCTTGACGACATGCGATTCAAGGGCGAGACCCGCGACGGATACCGGCGATGCTTTCGCGCAATGTTCCAGTTTGCTGTAGATGAAGAAATCATGGAGCACAACCCCGCAGCAGAGATCAAACGCATCAAAGGCGACGAGAACATGCCGCAGCCATTTACCGTGGCGGATGTATGCCGTATCATGGCGACCGCCGAACAATACGCTTCAATCATGGTCCCCACCCTTGCAGTTCAATTCTTCGCCGGTCTCCGTCCAGGTGAGGCGAAAGGGCTGACGTGGAATCAGATCAACTTTGATGAAAAGTTCATCCGCGTTATGCCGGAAACAAGCAAGGTTAGAGCGGCGCGGATAGTGGACATGAACGACACGCTTCAAGCCTGGCTTGCACCCTATCGTCAATCATCCGGCATAATCGGAATCAGCACGCAAAATCAATTTGATTTCTACATGAAGAAAAAGGAAATCACAATCAACAACACCGTGCACCAGGGAGTAATCCCTGCCGCCGCTGTCAAATGGATTCAGGACGGACCGCGAAAAACTTTTGCCACAATGCACATTGCCGCTTTCGGTGATGCAGGGAAAACCGCCACCATTCTTGGCCACGTCAACGGCGAGGACGTGCTATACAAGCATTACAGAGGCCTTGCCACGGCCAAGGAGGCGGCGGCTTACTGGCAGATCAGGCCGGTGGCGCAGGACAAGAAGATTATTCACTTTAAGACGGCATAAATTCAAACAGGCGGGAATAGGGTAGCTCCCGAAAACCGGACTTCTGGCCCGGCTGTCCCGCCCATATTAAGCCAGCATTGGAGAACCAGAGCCATGAAGAAGACGCCGAACGAATCAAGAAAAAGAAATTCCACAACCACAAAGAAGAAGGATCCCATACCGCCTTTCAAGATCATACGAACAAAGCTTTCCGATGGTTGCCGCAACAATATCAACCGGCTATTCATCTCCAAACGCATGAAGGTTGATGCATCTGCATTGTGTGACGAAATCAACCGAACTCTCGAAACCCATACGACAATTCAAAACGAAGAACAACCCAAAGCGCGCACACCTTCAAAGAAAACGTTCCGAGAGCTTCGTAACCTATGGAGCGCGCTCAACGACTTAGCTCCAAAAACAATCAAGCTTTTGTCCGATGCCTATCTGATGGCGTATCCTATGCCGCCACCTTACAAGCTTTTTGATAAGAAGAAATTATTCCTTCGCGTCCTTAATCAAACAGAGAAATCCCACTTCATGCGCGTTGATACGCGTGGGATGGCAGGTTTACCAGTCACTTTCAAAGAACTTAAGAGCCGTCTTTCAAGAGCATGCGAGAAGGCGGAGCGAGCATATAGGCCGCGTAAGGGCGCCCCTCGCGATACTCTCCGCATCATGTTCACGGCGGACATCCTCAATATCTACGAAGCCTTTACAAAGACACAAGCGAAATCCACACCGCATGGAGCCTTCGATTTATTCCTGCAGCAAATCATGATGGACGTAACGAATGAACCAACTGAAGAAGGCAAATGCTATCGCAAATTGATTCAAGCGGCTGAAGCATCCTTGGGAGGAATAGGCGCATCGGACGAAGAATTTTTGAGATATGCCGAGATGCTTACAAAGAAATTCGGAAAAGAAAAAGCTTTAAAGTTTCTTGAAAGCCACGTTCTACCCGCTCAAGCGCGATCCCTTGAAGCAATATCTCGCGCAAAAGAATTAATATCCGACCCGAAATAACCTGCTCTTAAAGCGTCTTTTTTTCTACCCTTTCGGGTCAATACAAAAAAACCTCTTTCGCCTATTCTGCCCTCAATAAGAACAAGTGTGCACACACGCACACGAAACAACGAGGGAGGATAGGCCATGCAGAACAATTCGATCAACCCCGCATTCATCCGCCGCGATGAAGCCGCGAAATATTGCGGCGTATCTCGCCGCACCATCAGTGAATGGCAGGCGCGCCGCGTAATCCCATTCATTCGCATGGGACGGAAATGCGTGTTGTTCAAACGCGCCGACCTCGACAAAGCTCTCGGCAAGTTTGAGGTGCGCGCGGTATGAACGCCGCGTTGAAACTTAGTCCCGAACGCGAAATTGCACTCGTTCTCATATTCTTGACCGACTTTGACCCCGACGGCGAACAGATTGCCGCCTCATTCGCTAGATCCATGCGCGACGACTTCGGAATTGCCGACATCATGCCACTCAAGGCCGCCCTGACTGGCGAGCAGGTCCAGGCCTATGATCTGCCTTCCTCGCTCGAAGCGAAGGTCACCAGCCCCAATTTCAAGCGATTCGAGGCCAAGCATGGAACCAGAGCGGTCGAACTCGAAGCCTTGCCGGACGACCTGTTCGCCAAGCTGCTGAAGGATGCGATTCACTCCGTTCTGGACGTGGACGCCTTTAATTTTGAGGTCGAAAAAGAGAGAGAGGAAATCACGGGAATTGAAGCACGACGGCGCGCTGTAATGCAGTTGATCGGGAAGGAAGGTGCAAAATAAACACCGCCCACATTGACGCATCGTTTTGCCATGTCTGCCAAGCGGACACGCCCACGATCCTGCACCTGCTCTCTTCAGGCCATGTCGGAAGACTTTGTGCAGTGTGCCGGACGTGCCGCAGGGGACACCCGTATGCATCAAAGTCCGAATACTACAACAACAACCCAGCCAAGGCCGATAACGGCAAAAGGCATCATTATGAAACAGCAAGCGTATCTTAACTTTCCGCTCGTCATGTTAAAAAAAACGATACATCACCCGGAAGCCGGAATGTCGGACATCGGAGCGTATGGCATCCGCCTTTACGCGCAGCACTGCCGGCGAAACCCCGACAGCGCCCTTGCTCAGCTTGCATATATCTCCACACGCCGTCCCGACGAAGCCCTTCCGCGTGACGTGGAGACGTTATCCCGGCGGCAGGATGTTGCTGCATTCATTGACGGAACGTCGGATGCCTGGCTCGATCCGGCAGGCTTTGAGCAAGGCGCCCTCGACATGCTGAAGGATTCACCAGTAGAGCTTGATGCAGATGATTCCGAGGCGCTTAGTCATTGGCTTGCGCTCCGAGACGCCGCCGCCTATTTTGGCCGCCGCATCATCAACTACACGACCCTTGAAAAACAGGTTAAAACCATCCAGAAGGAAGTTGACACCCACGCAAGTCAAACCGGCGCCCCGGTCACAGGACGAGTGCCAGCGCAATACTTTTTCGAGACGGCGCAAACATTCAGCGATCTGGAAGCCATGAGGATGTTTCGGTGCGTGGTCGCGGTCCGCTCCATCGTGGGGCACAAGCGGTTCACAGGGACCACCAAGGACATGCTGCGTGCTCGCATGATAGGCGCGAAGTCTCCCTCCGTGGCTACCGCCCTGGCCGACTATGAACCCGCCGTTAAGGCCGAACTAGCAGCAATGCAGAGCCGCAAACGCTTTGACAGGATACTCACCGAGGCCGCCGTCCGCGGATTCTTGGTCAAGGTCGGCATGGGGCGCCGCGTGTATCTCTCGCTGACAGCCAAAAACCCCGAGGAACTCGCATCATGGGTGAAGGCAAAGTTTAATCGCCTGGCCAATTATCGAGAGCAGGAACGGGAAGCAAGGAAGGGACAGCAAGGGGACACCGACAGGGGCACCGAGGGGGACACCGAGGGGGACAGCTTTAAGAAGTCTCTCTTAAGAAGTCTCTCTCAAGAAGTCCCTCTTAAGAAGACCCCTTATAAGACATCATCCCGCCCGGAGGCGTGATAATGCGTGTGTGCTTTTTTGAAATACACGCTGAACTGAAGAATGAAAGGGAAAGCGACAATGACAAAGAAACAGGTCGATGAAATCACCGAGGTTATCAGACTACTTGCCCACGGTCCCTTATCCGGTCCCGGAGCCCATCCCATGGGTATGGAAGCTTTATCCATGGCGCTGGCCGGCCGGAACACCCCAGGCGAGGACAGCGTTGCAGCTGGCCTGCATCATGTTGCGGACTCGCTCTCCGATATTGCGCAGGCGATCAAAACACAGGGCGATGCGGCGTCACCTTTACCGCCGAACGACAAAGCAGACAATACGAGAGGCTCCTGAAGCGTGGTGTGCATGATGAACAAAACAACGACATCCGACAGGCTTGCGCAAGTGGTTGATTGCGTGAATGTTGAAAAGGTACTCCCGAAGGCAAGCAGCTCGGTACCTAATGCCTCGCAATCAGCAAAAAAAACGAATAGACAAACAGGGAGAATATGAAGGTCAAAAACATGCCCATTGACGCGGTGACACCCTATCCGGACAACCCCCGCCAGATTACCCCGGAGGCCGTTGAGGCGGTTGCCCGCAGCATCAAGGAATTCGGATTCAGGGTCCCGATAGTGGTTGACAAGCACAAAGTTGTTATCGCCGGCCACACACGCCTTCAGGCCGCCAAACAGCTTGGAATGAAGACGGTCCCTGTCCACGTCGCCACCGATCTGACCCCCGATCAAGTCCGAGCGCTCCGCCTGGCGGACAACAAGAGCGCCACCTTTACCTCGTGGAACGCTCCAACCCTCGACAAGGAGCTTGCAGCCCTTCAAGCGGTGAGCACGCAGTTATGCGAGGCAGCAGGCTTCCCACTGGAGGTTCAGGCGCTTGTTCAGGCCATCCGCGAGGAACAGCCCTTCGATGATGCAGCCGCCCAAGCCAAGCGACGGCAGGAAAAGGCCGAGAAACTCGCGGCCACCGTCGAGAAGGTGAAGGCCGCCGTGTCGGACCGTCCCGATGTGCAGGCGGTTGTCATTCCTCTTGATGAAACAGGAAAAGCCTTCATCCTGGCCGATCCCGTCTTTGCCGACTTCGTGTCCGAACTGAAACGTACCATTGATGCCGGGGATCAGAGCCCACTTGCCGCTATCCTGAAGGAGGTCCGCCCGTTATGAAGCGAACGCTCGAAATCATCCGGAGAGCCTACGAGGTCGGCAAGAACCCCGTCATGGCTTTCAGCGGCGGAACCGATTCTGCGGTCCTGCTGGACATCATTCATTCACGCACCGAGCACCGCCCGCCGATCTTATATGTTGACGATCAAGTGAGCGATCCAGCCACGTTGCCCTTTATACGCGAGACCGCCAAGAGATATGGCGCACGCCTCATTCTGGCCAGAGCACCCATAACACCCCTGGAACAGTGGAATAAATCAGGCTGGCCAATGTTGGGGAAGCTTGCCGCCCGGTTATGGATGCAAAACCACCGAGGCCGCGACATGGGTTTCCGCGTGGACGTGAGCTCCTGCTGTCGGAATATCAAGATTGCACCAGGTCGGCAGGCCATGAAGCAGGTCGGCAGCAATCTCCAATTTACCGGGCAACGCGGCCAAACTGATGATGCCTTGCGCGGTATGCGAGCGACGAAGGACTCCACGCTGTTCTTCCAGAAGACCGACCGTATATGGATATGCAACCCGCTCGACGGCTGGACCGATACCATGGTCAAGCGATATGTTGAGGCGCACAATATCACGCTGCACCCCGCCCGAGCCCGAGGCGCCCAGACGATCGGCTGTCTGTACTGTGGCGGAGGCGCTCAATTCGACAACTCCGGCTTCAGGCATTTGCGCCGCCTGTATCCCGACGCATGGAGGCAACTCATGGTTGACTGGCAGGCCGGCGAAATTGTGCTTGCCGTCAAACATGATCAGCCCTTGCACGTGATCCGCGCCGCCATCGAAAGGTTTGGAGGCCTCGAACAAGTAGCAAGTGAGCACCCACACGTCTTTGACTTCCTGCGGACTAAGCCCCTGAACGGATACTCGAAATGAACACGGACACCACATCCGCGCTCCTGTCATCGGCAGCCCGTAAGATCAAGAGCAAGCGCCGCCTGTCGGAAGCGGAATATCATGCCGTATGCGGCGCACCACTACCCGAGCCCGACCGCGAGCGCATCCTTGCCGCCAACTTATCCTTTACCATCGCAGCAGCCCAAGCCAAAGGAAGGTTGTCTCCGCACGACAGACGCATAATCACCGAGCACGCCCCAGACAGCGCCGCAGCACTTAACGCCCACGACCAGTCTATCAAAGAACGCCACCGCGAGAGCCAGCGGCGAACGGCTACCCGATACCGCAGCGCCGATCTGGAGGTCAAAATCGGTGAGCCGGTCAACCCCAGACGCCGCGTCCGTTGCACCGCCTCGCTTGAATCCTTTTTGCGCACCTACTTTCAACAGGAATTTCCGGATAAATTCGACTCAAACATGCTGGAGGTTATTACCATCGCCGAGCGAACAATCAACGCCGGCGGCCGCTTCGCCGTTGTCATGCCCAGGGGCTCCGGCAAGACAACAGTGCTATGCCGCGCCGCCCTATGGGGCAGCCTGACAGGTCGTCGCCCGTTCATCGTCCTGCTATCGGCCACGGACCCCGCCGCCGCCCGCCTGCTTCAAATGCTCTCCATCGACCTCGCTGCCAATGAGATGTTGCGCGAGGACTTCCCAGAGATATGCAACGCCTTCCATGCCGGCGAAGGCCGCCCGCAGCGACTAAGGGCGCTCCACGCCGACGACGAAATCCTGCACTGCAACGCCACCCGCGACCGGCTTGTTTTTCCAACGCTGGAACGCCAAGGAACCGCCGCGCAAGGTCAAATCATTGTGTGCCGTGGTCTAACAGGCGCATTGCGCGGCATCACCCACACCAAGCCCGATGGAACGACCCTCCGCCCGTCTTGCGTACTGGTTGACGATCCGCAGTCTGATGAGAGCGCCCGCAGCCCACAGCAGGTCGGTGAACGCGAGAGCCTACTATCCGGCGCCGTTCTCGGCCTGGCCGGTCCGCGTCAGACAGTTGCTGCGCTGGTTGCTCTGACGTGCATAAAACGCGGCGACCTCGCCGACAGGCTTCTTGATCCCAAACAGCACCCCGAGTTCACATCGCGCCGGTTCCCGCTTGTGGACAAATGGCCGACTGCAACAGAGCTTTGGGAGGAATACGACGAGGCATGGCGCAGCGACGGCGCCAAGGCCGCGTCAGCCCTTTACCGCAAGCACAGACGCCAGATGGACGACGGCGCAGTTATCTCCTGCTCTTGGCGCATAAGACCAGGCGAAATTTCAGCCATCCAGACCGCGCATAATCTCAAGTTGGAGATGGGCGAGGCCGCTTTCGCGTCCGAGATGCAAGGCGAGCCACTCGCGGTCAATGCCTCGATCTATGACATAACAGCACAACAGGTCACTGCGCACACGACAGACTTGCCACGCCTGCACCTACCACCGGCAGCAACGGTTTTCGGCGGGCATTGCGACATAAACCGCGCCGGCCTGCACTGGGCGCTTGCCTCGTTCGATCAAAGCATGACTTCTCATATCGCGGACTATGCCAAGCACCCGGCACATGGCGACCTATGGCGCGAAAACGCACCACAGCGAGACAAATTAATCGCGATATTTGACGGATTGAAAGCAGTGTGCGACCACATCGCTGCCACCGCATACACCAGGGACGGCGCCCCGATCCTGCCCGGCCTGATTCTCATTGACGCAAGCTATGAGTCTGACATCGTGCACCAATTCGCGGAACAAGCACGATTTCCCTTCAAGGTCATGCCCGCCATCGGCAGGAATTCAAGCCGCTATCGCTGGAACAAGCAGACGCTCGTCGGAAGCCCTGGCGAACAATGTCACATTCAGAGGCCGCTTTCGCGCCGTTGTCCATACGTAATGTTCAACTCTTGCCACTGGCGCGAGGTTATGCAACGCGCATTCTTAGCCACCCCAGGAGCTCCCGGCGGCTGCACGCTTTACGCCGTCCCAACCCATAAGTATCACGCCGCATTCGCAGAACACATCATCGCCGAGCGTCTGGTCAACAAATACCCGACCGACCTTGGCATGCGGTGGGAATGGCGCCACCAGCCCGGCGCATTATGGGACTGGGGCGACGCGCTGACGGGAGCCTGGGTCAGTGCCGCCCTGCAAGGTCTAAGCACGAGCGGCGAGCCGGTCAATATGGCGCGGCGGCGGAAAGTGTATCGAGCGAAAGATTTTATTCGATGAAAAAACAACGCAGCACATCAACAGCTGATATTTGGAGGACGTGCCTTCACGAGGCCGCACATGTCGTGGTGGCTCGTGCCCTGAATTATTGGAACACATCCGTGTCGGCACGGGTCGACTTCATCGAAGGAGGCGGAGCCGCGATCATGCCTCGCGGACTATCGCACAGCGGAGAAGCCGCAGCGACCGCAGCCGGCCAATATGGCGGAAAGTTAATCCGATTCTTTCCAGCACCACGCCGCCGCCCGATCCGTTTACCGCCGAAAGACACAACCGAAGCCAAGCGCGCGCGAGCCCTGCGTGAAGTCCAGGCGGAGGCCGCCCGCCTTTTACGGAAGCAGGCACTCACCACGGGGTCGGACGAGAAACAAGTGGCGCGTTTTTGCATCTATTTCAATCTAACAGATCCAAAAGATTGGACATGGCGCTTCCGCCGCATTCACGCCACGGCGCGGCTTGAGGTTTGGCGCCACCGCCACGAAATCCGGAAGGCGGCCGTCACCCTTTTTCACGAAGGCGAGATCGTAATTCCAGGCGATCCAGAGCATGAAACCTTTTTTAGCCGGTTGCATGGTGCGGCCGGCGGTGAGCAAAACACAGAAGGAGGAAAGAATAGATGAAGACCAAAATTCCGTTTAACAACATGCTGGATATCCGGCGCAGACTCGCAGCAGGCGCGGCTCCCGCGTCGCTACTTAAAGAGGTTGAGGCGTTCGGCTATGACATGCACGACTTGACGACGCTTCAGGCCGATGTCGAGCGCGAAGGACCCGCCGGCATTCGGTTCGGTTGCGGAACAATTGAAATCAAAACTCGATAACAAGGAAGGAAAAAAGGAAATGAAAAAGACAGTTACAGAGCAGATGCAGGCACAACGAGCCGACGCCCTCGAAAAGGTGAAGGGCGCATTTTGGAATGATGAGGACCCGTCCAACATCGCGCGGATTGCCCTTGCCGGCGGATTGACGGAAGCGGAGGTCGGAAACATTGAAGGAGAAATCACCGGCGCGAAAGCCAAGCTCCACGAATTGAACTCGTTCGACCTCACGGCGATCAAGTCCACCGTGACAGCAGCCCAGAACGCCTATCGTAAGGCAGACGCGGTATTGAAGAAGGCGGAGCAGGCACGCGACACAGCAGCGGACGACCTCGACAACGCTTCAGCGATTCAGGCGCAAGCAAAGGTTGCCCACGAGAGCGCCGCCACCGACACAGCGCAGAAGAAAATCCCGCTCGACAGGGTGCCGGATCAGGTCAAGCGCATCGTGGAGTTTCGCCAGGCGGCGGAGGTGGTCAGCCTAGTTGACGGACGGATCATTTCCGCGAAGGCGCAGCAGCGGAGGCTACAGCCCGAGCTCGAAACGCTGGACAGCCGCTTGAAGCTGCTCCAGAAAACGAAAGAAGGCGAGACGGCTGTTATTCCTTCAGCCGGCGGCGTAGTCAAAGAAGTGGACGCTATCAGAGCGCGATTAAAGACGGTCAAGAAGGAAATGGCCGACCTGGAGAAGGCACAGGAGGCGGCCGAGACCGAGCTTCCAAAGGCCCAGGAGGCGGCGCGACAGGCGCAGGCGGCGATCGGTATCTGAACTAACGTCACCGGCCAGCCGTAGGCCATGTCCTTCACGGTGCGCCCGCCATCGTTCCGGCAAGCGGGCAACTTTTATCATGAAAACAAAAATGTCGCAGACGCGGAAATCAATCACACATCGCGGAGTAATTCACGACCCAAAGGCCGGCCGCGTCAAGTTCTTCGTGACCGTCGGAGTCTATGAGGACGGCCGCCCCGGCGAGCTTTTCGTGACTCTCGACCAGGCAGGGACCACACTTGACGGATTCTCGAACGTGTTTGCTATCGCGGTTTCGATGTTGCTTCAGGAAGGCGTCAGTCTCGAAAAGATTCACGAGAAATTTTCCTTTCAGAATTTCGCGCCTTGCGGAATGACGGAGAATCCCGACATCCGTTTCGCGCGAAGTATTCCGGATTATGTAGTCCGCTGGATGCTGAAGGAGTTTCCCACGCCATGACTGACACGTTGCCAGCCCTGCCAGCCTTAAAGCACCTCGGGGAGCTCTCCGAGGCGAGGCCGGTCATCGTCGTGGACACACGCGAGCAGGACCCGCTCCCGATCCGGCGGCTGCCGGTTATTCGTGGCACGCTTTACAGTGCGGACTACTCCATAAACGGATTGCAGGAAGTGTTCGGCGTTGAAAGGAAGTCCCTTGATGATCTTGCCGCGTGCTGCGTCAACTCCAACCGCAACCGATTCGAGCACGAGCTGCACAGGTTGCGCGGATTCCGGTTCAAGCGTCTTCTCATAATCGGCACACAAGCCCAGGTCATGGCCGGCCAGTATGTATCACGAATAAAACCCGCCGCCATATTCGGCACACTCCACGCTTTCGAGGTCCGCTACGATATTCCAGTAGTATGGGCGCCCACACCCGAGGCCGCAGCGCGACAGGTGGAAACATGGGCGTGGTATTTCAGCAGGGAGATCACGGTCACCTGCAATAATCTTTTCCGCAATGCAGCGCAGGAGGAAGCCCAACATGCCGCACGCAGTGACGACACAGACACCGACAACGGTCTGCCATTCTGAAGAAGAACAGGTCGACGACCGCCAGGCCCACGGCGTCGAAGGCCTTGTTGCGGCAATTGCCATTCGAGCCGTTGACGACCTTCAATCTCGATGCCCACGAATTCGGCGGGACGCAGTGCGCTTCTTCATGGACGGGAGGTTCGACTTCATAGCCGACAGCCTGCCCTCGATGAACGCGGATGCAGCCCGGGAAAAGTTGCGCCGCGACGGGTTATTGCCGCCTGAAGCTGATGAATGATGTCCTCCGTCTTCAGGGCTCCACGACGACGATGCACCACGAGCGCGCCAGAACGCACAGGAGCGGCTATCTCCACGGAAGGCAGGTCCTATGCCCTTGAACGGTCCGAGCCCGTACAATCGGCCAGCCGCGGCGTGGGTGACACGGATGCACGGCAAGCGGGTTGCAGTTTACCGGCCAGAACGCCACTTTCCGCCCTATCGCGTGAAAACCGACCTCGCAGGATGCCCGAGGATTGACGATCCGGAGGCGGCGCAAGGTGTAGCATTCCCGAAATCAAGCAGGTCAGGCCATTCAGGAGCGGCCAGAAAATCGCGCTTGCAATCGTTCAGCACCATGCTATGCTGTTTTTCATGGCCGTGAAAAGCCCAACACAATACACAAGAACCCAAAAGAAAACATGCGCCCCCTTTGTATTCGGGAAGGCCGACTTGTGCGGCCTAATTTTCACCCCGTTGCATCGGGGGCGTTTTTATTGGAGGTTGCATCATGCAACACGTAGTAGTTAGGCGGGACGGCGAGAAGAACCTTGAGTTCGACGGCGAGCTCATAGCGGAGGCGGAGTCATCGGCAAACAATGCGAGTTCGGACTATTCCGGCGACGTGGGACGCTGGACGGAGTTGAAGCTGTACCGCACCAAGGCCGGGAAGTTCGTTGCTTCACGCGTGAACCATACCCAGTGGCAGGGCGAGCGGGACAGCCACGAGGCCTCGGCCTGCGACAATGAGGCCGCCGTTGCGGAGTTCTTCGGCCAAGGCCGTCTTGCAAAGGAAATCTACGCCGAGGCCGACATAAACGCCGCCGAAATCGTGGAGTAATAAACCAAAACACAGGGCGCGCCAACGTCCGATCCGGAGGCGCCGCCCTCAAAAGGGAAATACACATGCCAGTCAATGACGATCTTTGTTGCCACTGCGGATGCCGACTTCGTGAGCATGAGAAGCTTGCTTGGGATTGTTACGCGGTTATCTGCGGAGAGTGTCTTCAGAAGCACCACGAAGCGGAGAAGGCCGCCAATCAACCGCCAAGCGATCCCGAGTCCAACCCCACCACACCGCCAGAGCGTTGATATAGTGACAAGGGGATAATCCTATCGCCGCCCAGGCAGGGGAAGACACGCCCCAGAGCTGTTACCCGTGAAACAGGCCAATGCCGCCCCATTCCGCCCATCATAACGATCTACGCGGCCACCAGCCCCCCGCCCTGCTCGAATGCGTTGACGCCACGCTTACGAAACGCGGCGATCCGTCCCGGCAGGGCATAACCATACCCCCCGAGGCGATAGAGGGCAGGAACGGCCACCAGCATTATGCAACGCGGAGGAATCGCCGACCGGTCCGCCCTGAACGTGGATGCGGTTTCTGTTCACCTTCACGGGCGAAGCCAGCGGAAGGCAGGTCCATCCATCGCCGGACCCGAGAAGCACGAGGTGACGGCGGAGCGGTCCTGCAGGTCGAGCCCGATGCCGGACCGGAGGCAGACTGCATGCTTCCCAGATGCAGCCACGGTGCTGCAGGAGCCGCTATCTATCGCCGGTAATGGTACACGATACCCCCACTTCGAGCGATTCCTTCACGATGGGCAACGCGGTTTTTTTTGATGGTGAGAGGCGAGATAGTGACGCAGCGACGAGGCAAAAGATTTTTATCATGCTGACAAGACGTTCAGCCTGAAAAATCTGTTGACTTTTTGTTGACTTTTGAACCGGCTAAAAGCGCACTTTTGCGCACTTATACGCAAAAACGGAGCTTTTCAAGAATAGGGCTTTTTATTGGCATAAACCCTTGATTTATCAATGTTTTAAAGTGGAGCGGGAGACCGGAGTCGAACCGGCGACGTTCAGCTTGGGAAGCTGACATTCTGCCACTGAATTACTCCCGCTTATCATCAACCGCAAAACCAAAGTTCAGCCCTGTCCCGCCAAAGGCAGGATTGGGAAGCTGATCCCGCCACTGGCGGGACAGGTCCCGCTGAAGCGGGACAGGCATTCTGCCACTGAATTACTCCCGCATTTTCGAATTGACATAGATCATTTCTAACAGATCCGCCATCCGCTTGTCAACATCGGAGCGCTCGATAGACGCAAGTTTCTCAAGGCCGAAAGATTCAACAGCAAATGACGCCGTCACTGTGCCAGCAATCATGGCCCGCCTCATGGCCCCGGATGTTACCTTGGAGACCTTTGAAAGGAAGCCCATCATGCCGCCGGCAAAGGCATCGCCGGCTCCGGTGGGATCAATAACCGTCTCGACGGGATAGGCAGGAATGAGGAACAGTCCATTGCGCGACACCAGCATGCCTCCATGTTCGCCCTTCTTTATCAGCACGTAGCGAGGGCCAAGTTCCAGTAACACTCTGGCAGCCTTGACCAGATGTTCCTCGCCAGTCAACTGCCGAACTTCACTGTCATTCAGAAGCAGAAGATCAACCTTGGCCAGCACCTTCATCAGCTGCTCACGCTCGGTGTTGATCCACAGGTCCATGGTGTCGGCAGCAACGAACCGGGGTGAATCAACCTGTTTAAGAACATTGAGCTGCAGGTCGGGGGCGATGTTCGCCAGGAAAAGTTGCGGGGTCTTCCTGTACGCTTCCGGCAAATCGGGAGAAAAAGATGCGAAGACATTCAGATCCGTCGAAATCGTGCGCCTGTTGTTCATGTTGCTCTCATACACACCCGACCACCTGAAGGTCTTGCCCTCCGCCTTCGCGAGGCCTCGCAGGTCAATTCCGAATTTCTCTAGCAGGCGCACGTTCTTGACTGGAAAATCAGTCCCCGTCACACCGACCATGCCGGTCCTGGTGAAAAAGGAAGCCGCTGCGCAAGCAAAGCTCACAGAGCCGCCCAGCACGTCGCTCCGACACTCCGCTTCCGTTGCAATCGTGTCTAGCGCAATAGAGCCCACAACAACGAGATCAACACCTGTATCATCCGCCATCTCTGGATCCTCCTGAAAAGTTGACAATGTTCAATTATTAAAGAATATTCTACCGTCAAATGCAAGCGCCCAGATTCTACCCAACCGGGCGGAAAATAAGCAGACTTTTAATTTAATTGTAATATCCCTCTTCTCTGCAACTATGAACCGTGAACCGTGAACGGGTACAAAAAAAAACACACGGAAAACCCGGAAGCGCCATGATTATGTATTTCGATTCCGTTACTTCTTTCCTCTGGTTGAGTTTATAACGTCCGCCTTGTGCTTCCCCTTGCCCGCAGGGCACGAGGTCGTGGATGAAGGCATTGTTCTGCGGTCCTATCTCATACGCTGCGCAGATCAGCCACAGTCATGTGCTCTTCTGCCTCGTACAGTTTCCAGATCACCTGCAGACTGCGCAGCGATGCCTCTGCGGAGACTTCCGGCTTCTCTCCTTTTTCGATGCAAGCGAGGAAGGCCTCAAGCTGTTGAACGAGGGCTTTTCCACCCTCGCCAGGCCGGCGGAAGATCACCACTCGGTGGGAGTCTTCGATGGTCTCGCCGGGCCTCGCCAGTGCGCTCAGAGCAGGAAGGTCGCCCCCGGACTCGTCACGATGCAGGAAAATGGTTCCCTCGGCATGATTCAACTCAAGCATTCCGCCAGTACAATGCGCGTGTGCGGCATACCGGAGCCGGGACCCGCGCGCCCCCCACGTGCCGAAATGGTATGCCGTTGCGCCGCTCTTGAACTTGAGGCTTACATTGCTTGTGCCCTCTCGCTCCATCCACGGGGTGCCGAGATTGGTCCCCACGTGCGTGCCGTAGACGGGATCGCCGAGCCAGTCCAGGAGCAAGTCAACGTAGTGACAACCGTGGCTGAAGAGTTGGCCTCCACCAAGCCGCTTGGCCTGGCCGAGCCATGCACTACGCGTCGTGTCCGTGTACTGCTCCGTCCAGATGGAGACGTGAAACACCTCTCCATAGTTCCGTTCACGGATATATTCGCCCATCTTCTTCCACAGGGGGTCGTGGCGCATGACATACCCGAGCATCAACACCGGATCTGGAGACTTGTCCGCCGCAATGAGTTCGCGACACTGGACTTCCGTCAGGGCAAGCGGTTTCTCCATCAAGACATGTTTTCCGGCTTTTAGACAGTCCATGCCGACGGAATAATGCAGGTCATGGGGCAAGGCAATGATGACGGCATCGACATGCTCAAAGACATCGCGGTAGTTTGTTGTGGCCATTGCCCCTTGGGTGGTCGCAGCCGCCCTTTGCGCCCTCTCGATATCAATATCTGCAAACGCGGTGAATCGCATGCGGGCCGCCAGCGGCAGCGCAACCGTGCCATGACTCACGCACATGTTCCCACAACCAATCATTCCCATCCTAATCATTCTGACCCTCCTTTTCGTCCGCAGAACAGTTGGTTAACCATTAGTTCTTCGAAGCATCAACAACTACGATATCAATGTAATTCGCGTTGAAATAATTGTAAAGAATAAAGCAGAAGTTATTATTGAATTTGTATTTCATTCGCTGCCAACATTAAAGGCGTAATCAGGGCGAATGTGTTTGTTTGTTGTTTTCTTTCCAATAGATCGGATTGACGTATTGACTTGGCGCGTATTGATGTTATGCTTCGACTGTTAATCAACAATCAGTAAGCTGAATGACGATGGCCAAAATTGATGATAGCCCGGTTTCCTTTGCGGAGTGCAGCATGGTCCTGGCAGGTGAATCCTTCGAGCCAGCAACACGCGAAGGCTATCGGCGCAGTATTGTGGCAGCCCTCCACCATCTCAAGGAACGACGCGAGCGCGCTTCGGCAGCCTCGGTCAAGGCATATGTCAAGTCCAGCGAAGCACAAGGGGTAACGGAGCAGTTCGACCGGAATGCTTTGCGGTGGTTCTTTCTGGCAGCACGGCGAAGGGTGGATGGGGGACGACAAACATCGAACAGCGGCATTGAAGAAGAGGCTTCGCCGATCCATCCGGAGAAGGCGGATACGGGTAAGACGCCCTGGGAGCGCCGCCTGGTCGAGCGGTTGCGGGTGGGGCAATATCGGTGGCGGACGGAGGTTACCTGTTGGGATTGGGCGTGGCGATTTTCCGTCTGGCTGGGGACACGTCCCCTGGATGACGCCACAGATACGAATTTGAAGGATTTTCTTACCTACCTGGCTGTTGATCGGGCTCTGGCGGCTTGCACGCAACGCCAGGCGCTCAATGCGCTGATCTTTCTTTTTCGGGAGGTGTTGGGGCGCGAACCAGGCAACGTGAGCGGCTATACTCCATCGCGCCGCGCGCAACGCGTGCCGGAAATGCTCACGCCCGATGAATTACGGCGGCTGTTCGATCATCTGCGCGGCATGAGCCCGATTGATGGCCCAACTGCAATACGGCGCCGGCCTGCACATAATGTAGTTGATTCGGTTACGGGTCCAGGATTTGGACTTGGAACGCGGCATCGTCACCGTGCGCTCCGGCAAGGGCGGCAAGGATCGCGTAACGGTCCTCCCGGATGGTTTGAAGGCCGCGCTGGCGACGAACCTACTGTCTTTGCGAGAGGTGTCTGATCGGGACCAAGCCGCTGGGGTGGCGGGCGTATGGCTGCCGCCGCCGGTGGAGCACAAGATCCCAAAAGCGGGGGAGAGCTGGGAATGGCAGTGGATATTTCCATCGCGGGAACTCTCGACCGATCCCCGCAGCGGCCTGCGCCGTCGTCCTCATGTGTTGGAGGGCGTTTATCAGACAGCTGTGCGCCGGGCCGCGCAAGAGGCGACTTTATCCAAGCGGGTAACGCCCCATGTGCTGAGGCATTCCTTCACTACGCATTTGCTGGCGGCGGGGCATGACATCCGCACCGTGCAGGAATTACTGGGCCATACGCATGTGGAGACAACGATGATTTATACGCACGTTCTCAACAAGCCCGGAGTATCAGTCAAAAGCCCCTTTGACCGATTGGAAAAAGCAGGATAATTGCGGACGCAGCCAGAACGAAAATCTGAATCCGTGTGTCAATAACTGCCGATTATGAATGAGCCCGGCTTTCCGGAATGATCCGAGAGTGCAAGCAAAACAGTAGCGTCCCGCAGGAAAACACCTTTATGATTACAAATGTTGGATAATAGAAGCCTACGGGATGAATGAACCGATGAAATGCAAAACAAGTCTATCAAGGCTATCGAGGTTGCGAAGAAAAACAATCAGCCAATGAACAAAGTTGCACAATTCCGTTTTTCCTTGAGCCTTCGGATAAGCATAGGCATCGCGTTTGTGGGCATCGTAATCCTGACATCAGCGCTACTTGGCGCCGCCACTTATCTGGGCATAAGCTCCTTCATCCGGCGGGGAATCAGCGAAGAACTTCGCGGCGCCGTTGGGTTGACGGCTCTCGCGATTGACCCGGCCGTCCACGCAACGATCCAAAAGCCGGAGGACGAGAAGACGGAGGCATACGCCGCTACACGCCGGGTGATGCGGAAGGCCAGGAACCTTTGCCGCAACGTCCGCTTCATCTATACCATGAGAATGAGCGCGGAAGGACAAGTGGTCTTCGTGGTTGACGCAGAAGAGAACCCCTCCACGGTCAGCCACATTGGCGCAGCCTACTCCAACCCGTCCCCGAAACTGCTCGCCGCTTTTTCAAAACCTTACGAGGTGCAGATGGAAGACTGCTTCCAGACTGACGAATGGGGAACATTTCTCTCCAGCTATGCCCCCATCACGGGCCGCGACGGAGGGCTTGACGCGGTGCTTGGAATGGACATCTCAGCGCATGAAATCGTGGGCTATGAGAGATTCCACCTGGCGATAATAGCAGGCACATCCTCCGCAATAGCGCTGTTCGTCATCCTGCTGGGCTTCGTCTTCGCGGCCCTGATAAGCCATCCCCTTATACTGCTGGAATCAGACATGGCGCGTATCCGAGAATTCGATCTCTCTAGCGACACACGGATCTCATCCCGCATCACCGAGGTGGAGAAAATTAAACAGGCGGTAGACAACATGAAGACGGGCCTGCGTTCGTTCAGAAAATACGTCCCCGCCGACCTGGTGGCCGACCTCATCAAGCTGAGCAAGGAAGCTGTTCTCAGCACTGATCGGCGGAACATCACGATATTCTTTTCCGACATAGAGAATTTCACCGCCATCTCCGAGCAGATCCCGCCGGAACAGCTCATCGAGTATCTTTCTCTCTATTTCCAGGGCATGACCACCGCCATTCTCAACCACCGCGGCACGGTGGATAAGTATATTGGAGACTCCATCATGGCCTTCTGGGGCGCGCCGTACCGGATGGACAACCACGCCTTGTCATGCTGCCTTACAGCTCTTCAATGTCAGCGCTTCGGATGCTCTCTTGCGAAACGGCAGGCGGCAGCCGGGCTGCCCTCCTTCAAGACCCGCATCGGAATCAATTCCGGCGAGGCGATTGTCGGCAACATAGGCTACGAGGAAAGAATGAACTATACGACCGTTGGCGACGCGGTGAATATCGCCAGCCGGATGGAAGGCCTCAACAAACACTACGGCACCTCGATTCTCATCACGGAATCAACCTATGAGCAGGCAGCGGACCGCATTAAGGCGCGGATGATTGACATCGTCGCGGTGAAGGGAAGATGTGGCGCCCTGAAGATTTATGAACTCGTGTCGGAGAAAAGCGAAATTGACGAAGCCACATCACGCTTCATGGAGCTCTTCGCGCAAGGCATGAACCTTTACCTTTCCCGCTCCTGGAGCGAAGCAAAAGACGTGTTCCGTGAAGCCGTTTGCATGAGGCCACATGATAAGCCATCCCTGATATTCCTGGACAGGTGCGAGCAATACATCGCTGCTCCGCCAGACCGCGAATGGAACGGCATCTTCATAATGGCGGAGAAATAGCAGCCGCCAAGCAGGTCAGGAACGATCTTTCTCCAGCAATGCGGCGTAAGCTCCGTCACAGTTCGACCCGGGCGGGGTCAGCCTCCGCTCTTCAACCAGGCGCATACCGGAACGCGCGGCCAGACAGGAGCGCACGACTTCCTCATTCTCATCTGATTCCAGGCTGCATGTGCTGTAGACCGCGCGGGCGCCCGACCTTAAGCCGTCAAGACAACTGTTCAGGATATCCCGCTGCGTGCGCACCAGGCTTTTGAGCCGCGCTTCAGAAAACCTCCAGCGCACATCCGGCTTTCTCCGGATAACGCCGGTGTTTGAACAAGGCACATCCAGAAGAACCCGGTCGAACGCGCCTGTCTCCGCTTTGTCCATCCGCCCGGTATCGCCCTGGACGACCTCCACGAATCCGTCGCACCGGAGCCTGTGCAGGTTATCGCGAAGGCGGCCCATCCTATCGGCGTGCAGATCCATGGCCGCCAGCCTGCCCTTTCTGCGCATCCGCTCGGCGATTAAAAAAGTCTTGCCGCCCGGCGCCGCGCAGGCGTCGAGCACACTTTCGCCCGGCTGCGGATCAAGCAGCTCCACGGCCATTCCGGCCGCGCGGTCCATGACGGCGAAATGCCCTTCCCCGTAGCCAGGCATACCCCGAACACCAGCGCCGCGCGCCAGCACTATCCAGCCATTCTCCGCATTGCTCTCATCTTCGATGGCAACACCGGCCGAGCGCAGCACGGAAAGACAGGCCGGAATGCTTGAAACGAGGGTGTTAACCTTTAGCGTTATCCCCGCCCCGTTGTTGTTCCATTCGCAAACCCGGAGGGCGGCGTCCTCGCCGAAAAGCGCGCGCCACCTGTCGATGAGAATGTCGGGGTGTGACAGCCTTATGCCAGCCAGCTGGTTCGGCATATCGGCAAGGATCGCGGATTTCTCGGAAACCAACCTGCGCATGACAGCATTAGCGAAGCGCATTTCTCCCGGCGAACACCCGATCTTGACGGCCTCGACAAGCTCATTGACGGACGCATGATGGCAGGCGCTCCTCATCAGAAGCACCTCGTATGCGCCAACGAGGAGAAAAGCCTTCAATCCCCTTTTGGGCATCTTCCTGGCGCAACGCCCTATCGCCCACTCCAACATGCGTTGCCAGCGGACGACGCCCAGCACCAGCTCGGTTATAAAAGGCCTGTCATCGAGCTGTGCCTCATTGAGCTGGCGCCCTGGAAACTCGCCGGCGCCAAGCCAACGGCCTATCATCAGCGCGGCCGCGCCGCGCGAGTTATGCTTAATGCTCATTATCCTCCGTCATTAATTTAAAAACTGGTCCTTCCGGAAATAGCGTGGGATTTCGCATTGAGTGCTATCCTCGGCGATAT
>CAYWJE010000021.1:0-23006 GCA_964458525.1 uncultured Verrucomicrobiota bacterium | reverse complement strand
GGATCCCCGTTCTCGACCACCGTTTTCTGCTTTTCCGTAGTGTTCCAGAGTAGTTGCCAATTTTAATTGTAATATCCCTCTTCTCTGCAACTATGAACTGTGAACCGTGAACGGGTACAAAAACAAACACGGAAAACCCGGAAGCGCCGTAAAAACAAATGTAACTGCGCAGGTCGCGCAATGTTTAACGGCCGCACACTGCCTGCCCGCAGTGCTTGCGCACAGGCGCTGCAGGCGGGCTGTGCGGCCCTATCAGGAACGAACATGGTAGGGCGGGGGCAGCCTTGTTCCGCCGCATGTCTTGCGCATGACCTGAGTAGCAACAAGTTTTGCTTGAAAGTGACAAGGTGTATTATCGTGTGATTACGGATTTCAGTCCTTCGATTTTTTTCTGCGCTGATTTTTCATCAAACATGTACCCGAAGCCCTCTCCGTGGAAGCCTTGCCTTCCGTCTTTTCGCAAAACAGGAAGAACCTCCTCGATATTTTGAATTTCGTCATTGGCTATTTTTATGAATTCCTCCATGCACAGGTCATTCCAGTCTTTTCTCAGCTTGTAGGCTCTGTACGTGTTCCATATGCTTCTGAAAATGTGATAGATTGTCCTGGCTGTGAAGAGTTCCTCGTCCTTATGATCCGACTGTGAATTTCCAAGTGCCTTTTCAAGACTATCAAGGCCGGATTTCCATTTCTTCCGGATCATGTCGAATCCTTTGATCACTTCGTCCAAGGTATATCCTTCAAGTGATTTTTCGAGCGAATCTCCGCGAACCTTGTCCATGAGCCACGATCTGCCGCATGGAATATCGTCCGGCGGGCCCGGTTTGATTGGATATGCGAGAGTGTAATTGATCGGATTGCTATACAGGAAGGGGATGGAAAAAGGATAACTGTCCATTGCTTCCGAGAATTGCAGCCAGGCTTCGACAACGGTTTTCGGGGTACTTCCGGGGAAATAGTCAGACGCGAACTTTTCGAGAGAGGCTTCTTTCTCCCGGAGAGTTTTGTCCCTAAGAAAATAGTTAAATGCTGCAGTATTTGCGGTAATCATGTTCCCGAAATTCCAGCATCCCATGAACCCTGCGATATTATTCTCCCTGATGTATTTGGCTTTTTCAAAGATATTTGCGATAAGAGGGAGGTTCGGAACGGTTGCAAGCTCATGGGTTGTTCCGAATTGCAGCTTTGTCATGCATCTGATCCCTGCCTCTTTCGCGATTCTCACAGAGGCCACGAACCTTTTTGAGGGGCCGACGAATGACAGGGAATACTCGTCGATAACCCTCTTTTCCCCGAGGATGACTTTTTCATCCCCTCTTTCGAAGTCAGCCATGTAGATGATGTCTTTCGGGAGGTTTTTGACGATTGTCGGGGAGGGGTCTTTTTCGTATGCGGTCCAGCTCCAATTCCAGCATATTATTTCCATTTCATCAGATACGGAACGTATTCCATCGCGTATAAGTTGGATGACCTCATTAACAACTTCGACCGGATGTCGTTTGGCGCATCTGGGACATTCTATCTTTCTCTGGCTACAATGGCCGTTTGCATCGGCGATGAAACCTCTTCGCGACCAGCAGTGCGAGGGGTATTCGGACGCGGTTATCATTATTATTCCACCCAGTCCCGGGAGTTCCCGCGCAAGCGCTGCGGCGGAAGTCTGGAGATATTTTTTAACTTCAGGAGATGAAGTGCAGAGACATTTGACTTTCAAGTGTTCGCCTTCTTCGCCCTGGATTTTTTCGATGCACCCTGCCGCATCAGGATGTTTTTCCCAGAAACCGGAACCTGCCCATATTCCGCGTGGTGGCTGCATGAACATGAAGACCTTCAGCCCGTGGTTGCCGGCGCGAGCGATGAGTTCTGCCATTTGTTTCTGATGGATTTCAGAATTTCTTCCGAATTCCTGAAAGACTTCTGACTTGACTATGTTTCTCAGCAGTCCATGGACCCATATCGCATTGAATCCGGATTTTGCGATCCTGGAAAGCTCCTGGTCTGAATAGACTTTGTTTGCAGTAAACGTCTCGTTCGCCTCCAGCTCGTCAAGTTCCTTTGTGAAGGTCCCAAAGCGGGTAAGCGGGGAGCGCCATATCCGTATGCTGTCCATAATTACACTCGATAAAAGATGGTTTTGCCCGCGAATGGAAAGACGGGTTAACACTCGCTATTAATAATAAGATGAATATAGTGTTTAATCGTGGCTCTTTAAAAGACAATAGTGAAAGGAGAAATGACAATGCAAGATGTTCTCAGCATTTTGTGCGAAACAGATATACATGATAATTTACGTCCGTTCTGGAATCATGCGATGGCCGATTATCCAGCGGATGGACTCCTGCCGCTCCTGGACCCAGTCCGTATTGCCCGGGCGCGCGAATTCGGCGGGTTTCCCTCCGAGGCAGACGCGCCACTCAGGGCCATCGCGGAAAGGGTTCAAACCGATCCCGCCTTGAGGCGAATGGCATGGTACATTGACTGGCGAACCTTCAAGTGTCCCGACCGCGAAGTCCCGGTATTCCCCTCAATGGAAAGGGCGCTGGGCGAACAGGCAGGAGTCTTCTGGCTTCTAATGAGCCTCGGCTGGATTCCGCGTCTCCGCGAATATCACAGAACAATCGGAGTTCCCGGGAACATAACTCGCGATACGGCGAGGGAAGCACATTGCTTCAGCATGAACTACGCCATGGCGAACGACGGGCGGCTCGGCCTCTTCTATAAGCAGTACAACTGGTTCCGGCAATACCTCGCTGATAATCTCTATTTCAGAATCGGGCGGTTCGAGTACTGGCTGAAACCTTTTGCCGCTGATTTCATGGTGTTCAGACACAGGGCGACCGGCAGGGGCACAGCCCTGGCGGCGGACGGCATGAAGGTTACGTCCGCAGGTTTCATTGACGGTCTCAAGGATGCATCCGATCCCGGGGAGGAATGGACAACCCGCCTGTGCGTTGACGGACGAGTGGCGGAGGGTAACCCCATATCCCCCGGCGGGACAGTGCTCCGCGAGAGCATCAGCCTTCAACTTGATGAATGGGAATGCGTCCTGAAAAAAGGTGTGATGGTTCTCGATATGCATATTCCCGCCGGCGGGAACATGGATCACGCTAAGTGCGGCGAATCCATGCGCGAGGCCATCGAGTTCTTTGACGCGCGCTGGCCGGACAAACGGCCCGCCGCCATAGTATGCGCGTTCTCCTGGATGTTCAGCCCCCTGCTCGACAAGATACTTCCGCCCGAATCCAACCTGGTGAAGTACCTGCGGGAGCTCTATTTGTTTCCTGTCGGCGGAGGCGGAACCGGCGCGTTGTGGTTCGTGTTCTTCCAGGATCCGCTCGACCCGGCAACCGCGCCTCGCCGGACAAGCCTGCAGAGAGCTTTACTGGATTACTTCGCCCCAGGGCGCGCCTGGCATAATGGGGGGATGTTCTTTTTTCCCGAAGATCTGAAACACTACGGCACTCAGCACTACAGGAACGCGAAGGACATATCATCCTAGAAAGAGCAGTAACGGGCGGACTCAATTCCTGTTCAGATCAATGCCCAAGTACTTCTCTAAGACGATCGAAAACACAAGGGCAAGCGTGACGATGAAGAGTTCTCCCATGATAAGACCAATGAAGAATCCCCTTGCCCGCTGATAGGTGTTTTTGTTCCCGTATTTCGTCACCGCCGCATTGCACAGCCAGCCCAGCATTATGGAAAACCAGTATGCGCCCATCATGGGATTCACGAACATCACAAGCCCCAGCGGGTGGGGCAGCCAGAAGATTATCTGGCGGAAATAAAGCAGCGCGGCCATGCCGACAGCGCCGAAGATAACCCATCCGCCGTCCGAAGGAGATGGGGGCGGGGCATCCTTGATCATGCTGCGCAATCCTTCGAAGGTTCCGCGCGGATAGCTCGTGTAGAACCAGCCATTCATGGAATCCGCGCCGCGCGCATAGGACAGTATCAGCGATGCTATGATCGCGGTGACGGCCGCCGCAAGCACCGCAAGCAATACGGACACGTGAAACGCGCCGCGCTTCATCTTGAAATCATCGCGCAGTTTTATGGCATTGGCCATCGCCGGGGCTATAAAGGTCTTGATATCCAGGAAGAGAACTGAGTAATAGACCATTATCGGCGCGAACAGGGAGGCGGACGTCCACGTCTTGTCCAATCCGAGGAAAGCGCGGATGAGATGAAAAGGATTGGTCCATGCCTGGAATCCGAGCAGCCCGCCTTCCGTTACGGCCCGGACGAGTCCGACGGTCAGAAGGACTATGACTACATACGAGAAGATAACGTGATATAGATTTGCTCCCATATCCAACCACAGAAAGGCAACCAGCAGGAAAGAGCACGACACGAAGATGAGAGACGATGATATGAGTTCGCGGCGCTCATCTTCTTCAAGCTGGCTCACCAGCGACGGGGAGAATCCGCACAGAATATATCTGCGGCATTTGTAGAGCACAACGGACGCGAACATCATGAGCGCCCCATGGCCTATCGCGGTTCTGAAGTTCAGCAGGAAACGCCAGTCGGACGGAAACGACCGCTCGTCCTGCCCGTGTCCGGCCCACACCATGAAAAGCATCAGGCACATGTAAGCGACATGGAATGCCCATAGTGAAAAGGAGATGTTTTTAGGAATGAGAAATGCGAGTCCGATCATGGTGAAAAAGATCATCGAGCGAGTGCCGCGCAGAGCATGAAACTCGGTGTTATTGACATATTTGTACCAGCTATTCACCAGACCAAAAGGTGTCAGGCCGGGGATGATCTGGGTGGCGCAAAGCAAGTTCCACCCTATGACGATGCCCGCAATGGCGAAGCCCGTCCAGAAAAGTCCGTTCTTGAAAATAAGCGGCACCGTTCCGGGCAGATCGGAATCGCCGACTAGCGCTTTTGGAAGCTCGGCGAGAGGATAGGTGAGCTTTTCGTTGTAACACCACTGGCGGAATATGAGCACGTTGAGCGACATCAGGATCAAGTAGGTCAATGCGATGATCATCGCCCATTTCCCCAGCGGACGCAGCCAGTGCACCCACGGCACCTCGCCTATGAAATACCGGAGGAGCGATGCGTCCAGTGATACGAACTCGGGCAACAGTCCTGTGGCTATCCTGACAAAATCGTCGGCATCAACGGACTCGGACTTGACCTCGCTTCTGAGAGCTTCCAGCTTGTCCACCATGATCCTGACATTGTCCGCGCAGTTCAATTCCCGCTCGTTGCGTTCCTTGGCGAGCATCAATTTTTTCTCGGTTTTTCCCAGATCTGCCAGATCTTTCTCGAGATTCTTGATAGTGCCTTCCATTGCAAGAGCCGCGGACCTCGATGCTTGTCGACGTTCCTCGTTTTTCTGGCGGATATCCAGAGTGATCGAGAGCCGCTGCTCCGACAAGGACTCTGCGCGCGATCGAATCACATCGAGATCTGCCTCGACATCCGATGCCTCGGTCAGGGGCGCCAGCTTCCCGGCGGCGGCCTCGAGATATGCATCCAACTGCTGCCGCGCCTCCGGGCTCAAATCGCCCGTTTCCGAATGGGCAAGGGCTATGCCGCTCTTGAGCGAAGCCACGGCGGACTTACCGTGCACGAGACGTCGCATTCGCCCAAAGTATGAGCGGGTGTCGTCCCCGGAAAGCGGAAAGAATCCGGGATAAGCACTGAGCTCCTTTGGAAGCCCGCGGCGGAAAAGAGTGACTTTCCGAAAAGCTTCCGTCTCCCGCTCTGCCAGCAGGCTCTCGGCGCGTTCGGCCTTCTCACTCGCCGATTGCACAAGAAGCGGATATGTTTCCAGCACTGTTTCCAGTGACGGAAGGTCCCGCCCCTCGCTCAGACATTCCCAGTCCGACCTGGAATCGTCCAGCATGCGGCGCGAATTCTCGACCGTAATTTTCGCAATGCCAAGGCCGCGCTTTTTCTTTTCGGTCACCGGCCCGACGGAGGATTCAAGTTCCTGAAGCTGTTTTTCCGCATCGAGAAGACGAGAGCGCGCAATTTCATTGCGCCTGGCAGTTTCATAAATCGTCTTAATCTCAGAAGCTTCTTCCAGCGCTGCATGCCACTCTTTTGCCTGCTGTTGTATACCTCGTCCGGAATCAGAAAGGAAATACTCGTTATTGATGAAAGGAACGACGTACCGGTTCCATTCAGACTGTTTATTGTTCCATTCCGGGTTGAACAGCCCGCCAACGAGGGGCAGCAGTTGGGGCGTCAATCCGAATGTCGAGACCCCCGAAGAGACGGATCCCATAACGAAGATGATGATCAGTTCGACAATGGTGAAAATTCGAGCAATTCGTATAAGTCGGCATACAGGGTTAATCAGCAACACCATCAAGACGAGGAGAACGAACGGCAGTACCGGAATCTGTGTCGCCGTGATGCACATTCCCATCATGTTTTCAGTGTACACAGTGAGAATGGCAAACAGCGCGGAGAAAAACACACCGAGCACGATCGCCCGCATCGTTATTCCTCCGGCCGGTTTATCCCTTGAACCCGATCGTTTCTGCCCCTTGTCATTCATTATCAGCATCTTTCTCAATCAACGAAGCAAAAAACCGCCAATCATGCCAGTTCGCTTCCGTCAATGGTCCCCACTTCAATCTGCACTTCGTCGCGGCCGGCCACCTTCTTGATCGCGCCATCGCTGATCCACACCACCTTATCCGAGGCTGAGAGCATCTTCATATCATGTGTGGCACTGATGACCGTAATGTTCAGATCCTTTTTCATCCTGCCGAGCAGCTCGATGATCTCCCTGCCCGTGTGCAGGTCTAAGTTGCCCGTCGGCTCGTCGGCCAGCACGATTTCCGGCTTATTGACGATCGCCCTGGCTATCGCTACGCGCTGCTGCTGCCCGCCGGACAGCTCGGATGGAAGGTGGTCAAGCCTGTCGCTCAGTCCAACCTGTTCCAGAGCCTCCGTGGCGTCTCTCCTGGCCTCGGAAGGCATCTTGCCGGAGAATATCCTCGCTATTGCCACGTTGTCGAGTGCCGTCATCGAGGATATGAGGTTAAAGCTCTGGAAAACGAAGCCTACCATGTGGCAGCGTATCCAAGCCATCTGCCCCGAGCCAAGCTCGCTGAACCGGTTCCCCTCCATCAGCACCTCCCCGCTCGTGGGCCGGTCGAGCCCTCCTATGATGTTGAACAAGGTTGACTTACCCGATCCTGACGGACCCATGATCGATACATATGTGCCGCGCTCGATGTCGAGCGTTATCCCGCGCAACGCATGAACTTCCTCGGCACCCATAACGTATACCTTGGTTATGCCATCGGCCCGCAGTATCACCGAATCGCTCATTCTTCTACCCTCATCGCTTCGACAGGCTGTTTCCTCGCCGCCCAGTAGGCGGGAGCTAAAGACGCCACAACGGACATGACGGTTCCGACCAGGACGGCGGCCAGCGCCGATTTCATCACGGCAAGGACCGGGAAACCCGTGAACACGAAACTCCCGTATGAAAGCAGATTCACCGCAATGCTCACGATCAGGCCGATGAGCATGCCCGTCACCGTGCCGATTATGCCCTGCAAGGAGGACTCGATGAAATAAGTCTTCACTATAAAAGAATCCTGCGCGCCCACGCACTTGAGCGTGCCTATCTCCTTGATGCGCTCAGTTACCGACATAAGCATGGCGTTAACAATGCCAACCAGACATGTGAAGAGAGAGAGGCCGATCAACATTAACATCATCGGATCCGTGCCCTGCTCCGCGAAAATATCCACACCGGCCTTCTGCAGAAGCACGTTCAACGAGTCTTCCCTGAGGGCTACAAGAGCGATGACAAGATTGTCGTTCACCAGCATGTAGGTTAGAAAGGCTATGCCCAGCACAACGCCTACCATCGTGATCAGCGAGCGCAGAATCCTGCGCTTCAGGCTCCCCCAGCTCACGCTGAACGCCACGCCCCACGGCACGGGAGCCTGAACCGGTATTTTTCCCTTTACCACATCCAGCGTCATACTTATCCCCTAAAACAACAGTGGTGCCATCATCTTGTTGAGTATCGCAAAGGCCATTCCCACCATTGCGACCAGCCCCATGCCACACGCATAGCCCGCCAGCAGCACCGGCGTGAATTTCATCCACATCTTCCCGAACTTTCTCCGAAAATAGAACCGGCCGAGCAACGCCCCTATCAACTCGAAGGTCATAGCCGCCGGCGTGCCCTGGCCAAGCCCGCGCACCAAGCCGTAGACCAGAAGCGTCGGCATGCCAAGCGATGAAAGAAACGCAAACAGAATGACCCCGGACCCGAGCCCCCATAAAAGCCAGTTGACTTTGAACGCCTCGAAAAACAGCGACCCGCCCTCCATGGTGGAGCTGATGGTGAGACATTGTGTCTTCGCCGACAGATCCCACATCTTATTTGCGAAGGGGTAAGCATCTGAAGGCACCGGCGCCATTTTCCATAGAAGCTGGGAAAAGACGAGAGATGCCACCACTATAATTGGAACGGTGACAAGCTGAGTTTTAATCATGCCGCCGATCTTTGTTCCGGTAAGCTCAAGCACCCTGAACTGGCTGGTGGCCACCCCATAGTTGGGAAGCGGCGCGGGCGCAAACCATATCGCCACCCCCTTGTACCCGCTTAGGATGTAAGTAGCCTCGCGGACCATCGGAATGCTGAGCGCCTGCCCGGCCATTCCCTCCAGTTTTGCCGTGGCATAGGAGAGTATCGGCGTGTAGAACACGGCGTAGAATACGAAGAACTTCCATGGGAACCCCGGGACAAGCCACGCTGAAAGAGTTATCCAGGACGCGCTTGAAAAAACATATATGCCCAGCGCGATGAAGATGGAGAAATCGCCCCGCTCGACGTTATTGGTCACGAGCTTGCGCCAGGGGCCGGGTTTAGCTTCGCCCAGTTCCCGACCCGTCAGCTCTCTCGCCGGACGGAGCGGTCTGAAAACTTTCAACAATGGTTTGAAAATCGTGGCAAGACTCACAACAGCGATCGCAAGCGTAAGCCCTATGCCGAACGAGAGGTAGAAGTCAATGTTGTTGCAGTAGAGGGTGTCAATCACATCCATTCCGGCCTGCCAGTTCGAGAGGATGCCATGGCGGTACAACATCGGATTGGCAACGAGTGTTATCACCACCCCGAGCGCCCCGCCTATAATGGCCCAGAACGGCAGCACCATGCCTATCAGGATAAGGCCCAGGTCAAGGCTCAGGTTGATCGCCGTTGCCGGCAGCAAGTTACCCAGGGCCGGGGTGAAATCAATAAAAGGAATCGGTATCAGCATTATCGGTGTCGGCAGGAACGAGCCCGTAACGGATGGTATCACCACGTAGAATACGCCAAACACCATTCCTATCATTCCGCCTATTGAGAAGCAGCGCCAGCGCCAAGGCTCCTTTGTATCCCCACTTTCGGTCAGCGCCGTAATGCCGGATGCGCCGACAGGCGCCATCGGGAAAGGCAACTCTTCCACGTCGCTCGTGATCCGGTAAAGAACGTAGCCGAGCCCGAAGTTGTCAATACGCTGGATAATCAATCCAAGTGAAGTAAGCACTATCGGCGCCAACCACGCCTTTGTGAAGAACGTGCGCCCGGCCTCCCGGATCACCGAGGCAGACGGAGCAACCCAGCTTGGTATGTCCTGTGCCACACCCATTGCCGAGGCATACTCGGATTGCACGAAGTACTGGTTCCACAACAGGCCCTGGAAGGGAGATGAGAGGGCCAGACCCGCCATGTAGTACAGTATATAGACCTCCTGCATTTTGAGGTCTTTCAGCGAACGCCTTGCAACTTCCGCGAACAGAATGATCGTGACCCATTGCGAGGCGGTGGTGATCGAGCCGCCTGAACCGACAACAAGCGACAGATACATCGAGCCGGGCATCATGATAAAGCCGAGAAAGATCGCGCCGATGACAGTCTTCCAGCTAAAGCCTTCCGCGAACTTGTCGGGCGGCGTCATCAGGTTTCTATATTCTTCAAGCTCCCTATCCTGGGATGATCTTGCCATTTCTAAACTCCATCCTCTTTCGTCCCCGGTCCGACGTGGAACAGCGCCTTCGCTTCCTGCACGTACAGACCCTGCCGCGAAATATCGAGATTGCGCCAACGCAGCAGGTACTTCCTCATTCGTTCGAGGAATGGCCGGTTGGTCGTGATCCAGTTCGAATCCTGCCCCGAAACCCGCAAGATATTCATTACCAACCGGTACGCCTGCAATTTCTCGTCATACGAGAGATCGAAAACGAGGCGCTGCGTGACGCCCAGGTCATAAGGCGCAAGGGCCACGTCATACTCAAGGCCAAATTGCTCCCTGTCATGACCGTCCCTGCCACTCGATTTCTTATCGAGTCGGGCGATCAGGTCGCCGATGGATGCCTCGGTGAACCTGCTGAAATATTCATTCAGGTATCCAAGCACGCCCTGCGCTACCCGCGGATGGTAGATGAACGGGAACACGACGTTCATCGTGTGGCCGTCATGCTCCGGCAGGGACCACTTTCTCTTCCCTGAAGGGACTGCCGCCCTCGTGGCAACCGTGGCCGGGTAAATGGTGGAGAGAAGAACTATACCTATGGTGAAAAGAATGACATACGCCACGCTAAGCGAGGAATAATTAAGATTGATTCCCTTCACGACGCCCATCTGGTTAATGACAATGCTCATAACCTGGCCGATGAGATAGCCGCCTACTGAGCCAATCACCCCGTAGACAAACGACTCGGCCAGGAAGAACATGCCTATGTGATGCGGGTTCAAGCCAACGGCATTATATACCGCAATTTCCTTCTTGCGCTCGTACACCGACCCAAGCATGGTGTTCAGAATGATGGTGCTGGCTATGAACAGCGGGATGAGCAGAACGGCGAGCCCGCCGACCGACGTGCTGTAGTTCGATCCGACATAGTAGACGCCCCCGCTGACCTTCTTTTCGGATTCGCCCATCGAGAAGGGAAACATGCTGCTTATATAAAACTTGGCCCGCGTAGCGGTGAGAAATAGATCGACGGCCGGCCAGACAGGAGCATCCGGCTGCATCTTCACCGACACACTGTAAGGCTCCGCACCCAGGCTTGCAGCCAGGTCCAGGGGCAATATGAGAAGCGACGCAGTGTCAACATACAGCAGCAATCCTTCATCAAGGTCAATTTCGTCATCCGCGGATGCCATTCCCCGCCCGAAAGAAGTATCACTGGCCGCGCGTTTGATGGGTATGATGGGACGACCGTTCAGATCGTTCAAATTGCGGAATCGTTCGTCATCAAACACTCCCACCACTTTCAGAGTCTTGCCTTTGAAAGTTATGCTTGATATTTCCGGATTGTCCCGGTCAACGCCGAGCAGGGCCGCCGAGCTTTCGGAAAGCAGAGCTTCGTCAGCAGCATCGGACGAGAAATACCTTCCTCCGGCCAAAGGAATGGAACCCAGAAAACCATCTTCTTTGCTCGAAAGCCCGAGTAAACCGTCGAACCGGACCTCTTCGCCCGTCTCCGATGCGACCCGCAAGGGTGCCATGTCTTCCGTCATGAGCCAGCGCCGTACTGCGATGACTCCGTATCCCCCGAACAGATCCTTAAACGCGTCAAGTGTCGCCTCATCCATCATTGATCTGCCCGGCAGATGATACATCAGCCCGGTATAGACCGCTCCCTTGTCTCTGGGCACTATGGTGGGTTTCACTTTCTTTGATATACTGGTGAATGAGAGCATGGTAAAGGCTATGAGCACTATTGTTGCCGTAGTCAACATGGTACGAGTGCGCCGTCGCTTCATGTTGTTCACGCCTATCAACAGAGCTTTCTGCGTTACCGTGGAATATCCGACATCTTCGGTCATCCCGCCCGCGTAGCTCCTGAACAAAATCTGCATTTCGCCTTCAAACCGCCCCTTCAGGATGCTTATAACGAAAAGACCGAGCGCGCCCATGACGAACGCAATCAAAATCGCCTCGGCAGCCTGCGCAACGCGGAACGCGGGATGAATCAGCCGGAACACCATAAACGTAGCAATGAACAGAACTGCGAACATGGCGAGCTCATGCTCGATCTTGACGAACTTGAAGATGAGCTTCTGCATGAATATGCAAAACGGCAGGAGCAGCGCCATGTACACGACCACCGCCTTGAGCATGTCATCGCTCGTCTGCTTGGCCTGTTCATAGGATTTCACCTGACTGCCCAGCGCCTCATACATCGCGCGCAGGTATTCAATATGTCGTTGCCCTTCCGCGGCCGCCCTCATACGCTCCAGGCACTTATCGCCTCGCTCAAGGAAATCACGGACCAGTTCATTGGCAACGTCCTTCAACTTCTTCAGCCGGGCATGGTTCAGGATTGACATATCCTCCGCCATCCGCCCGAACATATCGAACCCGAGCTCCTCGAACGATGAGAAACCACGCCCCTCATATTCCTTCGGCGTGTTGTTGAGGGCAAGTCTCTTCTGGGGAGTGAGCAATTTCACGCTGTCGCCCGGCACCAGATACAATGCGCCGGGAGCGCCCGCGCTGGGATTCACGAACTTGGAACTCAATGTCGAGCCTAAACCTGTGAATCCGAATTTACGGGGACAGGAATCGCTCATTCCCAGTAGCGGCAGAATATTCTTTATCGTGATTGATCCCGAGCTGATCATGGAAGGATCGGCCATGGAGTAGATCGGAAACTCAAAGCACTGAAACATCGCCAGCACCAGCGTGTTCCGCCGAATGCTGTTGGAGTCAACCTTCTTATGCACCTCGCCAGCGTCAATCACGTGGTCCACAACGGTGAAATCTTCATCAAAGTGAAATGCGGTGGGAATGACATTCTCCCGTACAGCGTACAATATTGCCGCCGCCCGCCCGTCAGTGAGAAGGATATCCGCGTTAATCACCTCGCCGCCAACGATGGCGTCCTGCCAGAACGGCGCGGTCGGAGCTTCGGCATTCCTCGGCCTGACAATGACCGCCGAGCCGGGAACGGGGATGTCCGGGTACACGCTGGCCGCCAACTCGTCAAACTTGAAAGTCTTGACCGATGGAGACAACAGTGGAAAAGAGTACCCCAGCATATCGGCAGGCGGGAGCTCGGTCGAAGTTGTTATGGAGCGATTATCCAACACAGCGCGCAGAAGAGATGGCACGAAAACCATGCCCTCCGCCAGATTGGATCCATCAAGGTTTTTAATGGTGTCGGTTGGGAAGAACGACCTGCCCCACGAGGTGAAGGTGTTCATGAGGCTGAAGGCTGGAGTCCTGTTGGCGTTATGGAAATACAGAAGGGCAGATTGTTGTACAACAGGGCGATCACCGAGCGCAAAATAATATTTCTCGGAAAGTCCGCCTTTCATGGTCATAGTGTCAACGAGAAGGTTCTCCCTTCCCCCGCCCGCGACTTCCGCGAGTTCCCCGGCGATCCCGCAAACTGATGAACCCCATCTAAAGGCCCATCTGCTGGTGCCGGAGACATTCATGGAACAAAAACCCATTTGAGGCGAATCCCAGTCGAGATCCAGGCAGAGAACGAACGGAACGCGCCTTCCTTTAAGCACGTCGCGTAACAGGTTGTTTCTCTCGTCAGCTAGCAAATCCTCTTCGTTTAATCTTGCCGCGCCGGTATTAAACGCTATAATTTCAGCTATATAGCCTCTGAGAATTTCCAGTTCGGGGGGATTCAGGTCGCTCAGAACGGTCTTGATGCCGACCTTGTTGAAGAGGGTGAGAACATTGACGTGCCTGTCGAGAGCATGCCCTATGGCATCGAGTTCGGCCTTCACCTCGGCTTCTCCAAGTTCTCCGCGTTCCCGTTGCGGAATAAGCCCAAGCCTCCTCTCTTTCAAGCCGTTCACGTCCCGCTTGGCAAGCGCCACTACCGCATTCTTGACTGTTATGTTTTTTCCTGTCGTGTCGTCAACCAGTGAGCGCCATTCTTTGAGAATTTCCTCGTCTTCCTGCCTGAAGGAGTCGAGCTTGAGCCTGCTGTAATAGTCCACAAGCAGACGCTGTTCGCGCAGATCTTCGCTCAGCCTGTCACGCACCCCCTCCACGTTCTTCCCGAGAAGATACCAGGCCAGCATGCGCTCGCCCCGGAAATTCTGCGTATGGGCATTGACCGCCACGAGCAGCACCGAGCGGGCGGGTGCCTCGGCCGCGAATGCATCGAGCAACTCCATGAGCAGGTAAAGGTTCGCACCGGCCTGCGCACCCGCAGCCATTCCGGGGACGATGCAGTTGGCGTCCATCGGAGCAGTTATCACGCAGACCTCCCGGGCGAGGTCCGGATCACTGCCCGGAATCAGCGTCCAGAGATCACGCAGATGCTTATTTTCCCATCGCGAAGGTTCCGCTTTTATTGTGCAGTCAACATGCCTGCCGGCATTGGCGACGGACGCCTTGAGCATTTCGCCCTGACTCCTCGAAACAAAAAACCGCGGCACAGCCACCTCCGAGGTGTGCACCTTCGAGAAGGCATCGGAGCGCCGATAATCATCGGCTCCGATGAAGATAAAGCCACTCACCCCGAATCTCAGATATCTCAACCACGCGCTGCCCGAGTCGAATTCCATGAGCGCCAGGGTCCCGGCCAAGTCCACTCCTTCAAGCCGTTCGAGGTCGTCGTCAGTGCCGTGCCCGAGGTAAACCAGCGGCGCCGAAAACTCCTTCTCCGTGAAATTACCGGGGCGAAACAGGGATGGATGCATCGGGAACAATTCGATTTCAGACCGTCCGGAGGGCGTTATCGTTGTCCTGCCCGGAATGAACGACGGCGCGGTGAACACTATCTCGCCATGATCGAGACCGGTCTGCGAGAAACGCTCCGCCACCTTTGCCTCGATGGCCAGGTTCCCGGCGGACCCCGGATGTCTGGTGCCGACGTCACCGAAAAACTCTTCCATGCCCTGAAGCGCGCGCTCGGCGTCCGCGGGCCCGGACCAGGTTGCGCCCTGGGCCGATAGAGCGGCGATAAACGCCAGGAATAAAACCGTCTTTTTCATGCTCGCGTTCAAACCTGCTCCCCGTCAATTCCACCAATCTGAATCTTGAGGTTCTTCCTCTCTTCGATCCGTTCCGACTTGCCATCCCGAATCCATAGAATGCGATCAGAGACATCGAGCATCTTCATATCATGCGTTGCCGATATGACGGTGATGTTCTCGGTATTCTTCAAATGCACCAGTAACTCTATCATCTCGGATCCCGTTCGAACGTCAAGGTTGGCCGTGGGCTCGTCAGCCAGGATGATCACCGGGTCGTTCGCTATCGCCCGCGCCACTGCCACCCGCTGCTGTTGTCCACCGGACAACTCGTAGGGCCTGTGAAACACTCTGTCGCCAAGTCCGACTTTCTTGAGGATTTCCACGCCCTTTATGCGGGCTTCATCGGCGGTGAGGCCGGCAAAGATCATCGGTAAAGTCACATTTTCAAGAGCGGTAAGCACCGGCAGGATATTGTAACTCTGAAAAATGTAGCCTATTTTGTGGCAGCGCATCCAGGCCAGCTCAAAGGAATCAAGCTGCGCCACGTCCACCTCGTCAATGAAAACCATGCCGGAGGTGGGCGCATCAATCCCGCCGATCATGTTGAAGAAAGTGCTTTTGCCCGACCCTGATGGCCCCATGATGGATAGATACTCGCCCCGATACACGTCCAGCGAGATGCCGTCGAGCGCCTTTGTAACCGTTTCGCCGCTTCCGTAATACCGCTTCACGTCGAGCGCGCGTATGACAATATCGCGATGGATACCATCATCTTCCCTCGTCTTGTTGCTGACAGCTTCCGCCATATGACGAATACCATTTTAAGGCGACCAGAATACGACGTCGAAGAACTCTATTAAACCTCCAGACAAATCAACTTGTTGGTCAACCTATACCAGACGGTTTGCCTTGGCAAGAAAAATTCGCTAAAAAATTCTTGGCAGCTCAAAACACATTGGCAGCTCAATGGTTTTTGTTCATTTTGTTCAGATTGCGCAAGTAATGCACGAATCCGTGATGAGGTCATTACGCCGCCGTCGAAGGCCGCGGCATGATCATTATGCCAACTTGTACGCTCAAGCATTTTAGTTATTGTGAAATGAAACTTGCCATGACGGCGCAACTTCGATATGGTGCAACTGTTTTTGATGAACAATCCACGAAAGGGAACCTGTATGGCGGATAACAAGCTGGCTGAGTTGAAACTTGAAAACCTCGACTGCGACGCTTTCATAGCGGAACAGATGAAAGAGATTTCAGAGATAGTGGGCAATGGCCGCGCAATTAACGCTCTTTCCGGCGGGGTGGATTCATCTGCGGTGACAATGCTCGCCCACCGGGCGCTGGGTGAACAGCTTACGACCTGTTTCGTTGATAACGGCATTATGCGCGAGGGGGAGCCGCAGCACATCGTGGCCCTCTTCCGGGAACGCGGCGTGCCGGTCGAACTTGTTGACGCACGCGACGCTTTCTTCTCCTCGCTGAAGGGTAAGTCCGACCCCGAGGAAAAGCGACAGGCGATCACCGACACCTTCTACCGGGATGTTTTCGGGCGCCTGGTGAAGGAAAGCGGAGCCCGCCATCTTCTCCAGGGCACTATTCTAACGGATGTCGAGGAAACAGTTGCAGGGATAAAGCGGCAGCATAACATCCTCTCCCAGCTAGGAATAGACACGCAGGATGAATATGGCTACACCCTTATCGAGCCGCTTATCCGTCTCCGCAAGCCGGCGGTAAGGACTGTGGCCAAGGCGCTCGGCCTGCCGGAAGAGCTTTACAACAGGCCGCCTTTCCCGGGTCCTGCCCTGACGGCCAGGGTGATAGGCGAGGCGACGCCCGAAAGGATTGAGCTTGTCAGGAAAGCGACTACAATAGTTGAGGAGGTGCTTGCCGGATGCGGAGCATTTCAATACATGGCCATCCTGCACGAGGACAGGGTAACCGGGATAAGGGACGGAATGAGGGATTACGGGCTGCAGGTGGAGGTTCGATGCTGGGAAAGCAAGGACGCCGTGACAGCAACTCCCACTCGACTGCCCTTTGAGACTCTGGAGAAATTGGCCAAGTTGATCACTCAGAAGGTTCCTGGCGTGGTGAGCGTGACGTACAATATCACTACAAAGCCGCCTTCAACGATAGAGGCCGTGTGAGGAGTAAGGTCACTTGCGGCGTAACTTCTCAAGTATTCAGAAGCGTAACATTGCGCCCAAGGGAATCAAGAGGATTTAGCAGCGATATTTTTCTGCAATTAGTGGTTGACTGCATTTTTTTGAAGGACTATGTTTATGTCAATGGTATCGGCAAACTGAGAAAACAGGGAGGGATGAGACATGATAAAGGCATGGTGTTTTGTAAGGAAACAGGCGTTCACTCTTATCGAGCTGTTGGTCGTTATAGCCATTATTGCTCTGCTCGCAGGCCTGTTGCTGCCCAACCTCGCGCAGGTTCGTGAACGCGCCCGGCGCGTGAACTGTCTGTCAAACCAGAACGGCCTGTGGAAAGCCGCTGCCGCATGGGGTTTGAATCCGGCCGACTCTTTCAGGCCCAACTACCCGAAGACCAATCTTGCAACTGCCCTGGCGATTGAAGGCGGCATAACCCCGGAAATGTTCCTATGTCCCACGGCTGCCGGCGAGTTTGGCATCCAGGCGGCGCTTTATCTTACGAATATCAGCCATTCCAATAGCTGCTACACCTATTATGCCGGGCGCCAGGATACGGACGGCGACAAGGTTATCGTTTGCGATAGTCATGGGACGAACAGCATGGGCAGCACAAATGCATGGGGCGGTAACCATTACAACGCCGGCGGCAACCTCGTCAAGGTGGCTGGACAGGGCATGTGGGTTGACTCCACCAATTTTCCCGGCAAGATCTGCATCACCAATGAGCTTATTGCGCGGGCGTTCTATATAGCCGATACAAACATGATGTTCCAGTATTGAGCCGCGGATGCACTGCGCGAGGAGAGGGGGCGGGATTTGTTCTCGTCCCCTTTCTTGTTTTCGCCCGGCGACCCGCTAGAATATGAAGAGTGAACTGACAATCCTGTTCTGCTTTTTTCTGTCTGCCGTAACCGCTCTGCCCGGACCGGACGACGAACGCACGCCCGTTGACAAATCTTTTAAGGAAATTTGCGCCTCATTGGCCCTGAAAGCCGAGCAGGACGGAACGATGACCGTGCCCGGAAATGACGGGTGGATGTTTTTCGCTCCCGAGCTCCGGCACGTGGCGGCTGGTCGGTTCTGGGGCGGACAAGCCGCGGAAATCGGCGGGGCGCCAAGCGCCGAACATGCGGATCCCCTGCCCGCGATCCTCGATTTCAATGAGCAGCTCAAAGCGCGGGGCATAGAGCTCCTCTTTGTACCCGTTCCGGCCAAGGCGATCATACTGCCCGACAGCATTCCCGGCGCACTCCAGGCCCCAGCGGAAGGATTACCGCCCCGGTTCGATTCAGCGGAACAGGCGTTTTATGAAATCCTCCGGACCAACGGGATCCAGGTTGTTGACCTGGTCCCCTTGTTCACGAAGAACCGCCAGACCGAACACGGCCCAATGTACTGCAAACAGGATTCGCACTGGTCGGGAAATGGATGCGTGCTGGCTGCGGAACGGATAGCTGAGGAAATACGGGGCAGACCATGGTTCGCGGATATCAAGAAACAAGCGCTTACCTCTGAGTGGATGCGCGTCAGCATAACAGGCGATCTCTGGAAGGGCGCAGATGACGACTCCATCAAAAAGGAGGAGCTCTCCTTAAGAAGAACCGGCAGCCCCTCCGAGTCCGGCATCCAGGCCGTTGAGCCGGAGGAAGAAAGTCCCATCGTGCTTCTCGGCGACAGCCATACCCTTGTCTTTCACTCGGGCGGCGACATGCACGCAAGGTGGGCGGGTCTGCCCGATCAGCTCGCGCTTGCGCTGGGGTTCCCCGTAGATCTCGTGGGCGTCCGCGGATCCGGTGCAACCCCCGCGAGGATCAACCTGCTCAGGCGCGCGCAAAAGGACCGGGAATACTGGACCAGGAAGCGAATGGTCGTCTGGTGCTTCTCTGTCCGCGAATTCACGCAGAGCGACGGATGGCGAAAGGTTCCCGTTGCCCCTTGATTCCATGGAGGAGATTATGCAGCCCGATCCCGCTTTGCTGATTGAGAAGCTACAGCTCACCACGCCGCTGCTTGGATTGTACGTTGCGCCGGATGCCTCCCGTTTCGATCCACTGACAGCCCCCTGCGGCGGCAGGCAGATGTGTGTTTTCTCGTTTTATAACAATTGGCTGCAAGGGGAGACCCTGCATCTTACAAAAGATAATTTCGGATGCCGCGGAGCCGGGTTAAACTGGTTCGGCCTCCGGTATAAGTCGAGAGAGGAGTTCGTCAAATTCCTGGTTGATTTTGAAGGCCTGAAATCATCGTATGAGAAAATGAAGCTCTGGCTGGACCGCCGCCGGCAGTGGAAGCCCGAACATCCCCATGTTCTCTTCGGCCCACTCAAGCCGGATCAATACGAGTTTATCAAGACGGTGTCTTTTATAGTCTCGCCCGACCAGTTGAGCGCATTGATGATAGGCGCGGAATACGACTCAGTTCCCGGCGATCCGCCGCCGGTCATCGCGCCGTTCGGATCGAGCTGCATGCAAATGGCGCCTGTATTTGAGGACTTGTCCGCGGCCCAGGGCGCGATCACCGCAACCGATATCGCGATGCGCCGGTTCCTTCCCCCGGAATCACTGATGTTCACCGTCACCGCGCCCATGTTCAAGCGTCTCTGTGCACTCGACGACAAAAGCTTTCTCAACAAGCCGTTCTGGAGGGGCCTTCAAAGGGCCAGAAAACGGACCGGTGCTGCATGAGAAATGGTAACAACTCAGGTATGCCCCGAACGGGCTGTAAATACACGCTCTTTGCGCCAAGATATCGTACCTTGGACAGATCCGCCCGTGGCGGAAAATCCTAGCCTACATCTTTTCATGTTGTAGGCCACCATTGTATGGTGGCGAAACTTAAGCAGTTACGAAAAATGAACCACCATGTGATGCCGGAAAGACTTGGGATCATCGCGGGACGCGGAGCATATCCGCGCCTGCTGGCCGAGTCCGCCCGCAGGCAGGGCGTGTCGGAGATATTCTCCGTCGCGTTCAAACACGAGACAGATAGCGCCATCGGGCGCTTCTGCGACGAGGTGAAATGGCTCCCGCTCGGGAGGCTCGATGCCCTGCTGAATGCATTGCGGGAGAGCGGGGTCAGACAGGTCGTAATGGCGGGCCAGATCACGCCAACCCATCTATTCCGAATTCGGCCCGATATGAAAATGCTGGCCCTTCTGAACAAGCTGCGACTCAGGAATGCGGAAACGATTTTCGGCGCTGTGGGCGATGAGCTGAAAACTTTGGGCATTGAACTGCTTCCCGCATACCTGTTCATGGAATCCGCAATGCCCGAGCCGGGCCTTCTCGGCGTCAGGCCGCCGACGGAAATCGAGGAAGCCGATATTGCGCTTGGCTTCAGGGTGGCAAAGCTCACGAGCGGACTGGAAATCGGCCAGACCGTGGTGGTTAAACAGGGAACTATCCTCGCCGTGGAGGCTTTCGAGGGAACGGATGAGACCATGCTCAGGGCCGGCAAACTAGGCGGACACGGGGCAGTGGTCGTCAAGGTGGCGAAACAGGGACACGACATGCGTTTTGACATCCCCGTTGTCGGCGAACGTACGATGAAGATATTGAAAAAGATCAAGGCCGCGGCGCTGGCCGTGGAGGCAAAGAGAACGATTCTTCTGGAGCGCGAAAAGATCGTGGCACAGGCCGACAGGATGGGTCTTTGCCTTTGCGCCAGGGAAGCCGGACAGACGCCCGCCGGAGACGCGGGCATTTTGGGGAAGAATTAAAATGAGCGAAAGAAAAATACGCACAGGCGTTATAGGCGTCGGAAGCATCGGCCAGTGGCACGCCCGCATATACTCGGAACTACCCACCGTTGAGCTGGTTGGAGTGTACGATATCAACAAGGCAAGGGCCGAGGAGATCGCGCGGAAATACAAAACCCGCCCCTACTTCGACCAGGTCGAACTCGCCGCAGATATCGAGGCCGCGAGCGTTGTGGTTCCCGCTGATAAGCATTTTGACGCCGCAATCATGCTTCTTGAGCGCGGCATACATGTCCTCGTTGAAAAGCCCATCGCCACGAGCATGAAGGATGCCGGCGCCATGGTCGCGCAGGCGCAGGCGAAAGGCTGCATCCTGCAGGTGGGCCACGTGGAACGGTTCAACCCGGTGATGACTTTCCTGGAGGGAGCCTTGACCAGGCCGCGTTTCATAGAGGCACACAGGCTCGCGCCCTACCCTCCGTCGCGCCCGGGCCAGCCGCCGCGCGGCACCGAGGTGAGTGTTGTACTGGACCTGATGATCCACGATCTCGAGATAATACTGCATTTGGTCCGCTCGCCGGTGCGCGAAATCCACGCTGTCGGTGTTCCGGTCCTCAGCGGCAGCGAGGATATCGCCAATGCCCGAATCTCGTTTGAGAACGGGTGCGTGGCGAACGTCACAACCAGCAGGATCAGCCCGGAGGCGCTCAGAAAGATACGCGTGTTCCAGGAGGATGCCTATATCTCGCTCGACTACCAGAAACAGGCCGGCGAGATATACAGGAAGAACGGCGACAAGATTGAGAGGAACAAGGTGCCTATCGAGAGAGGGGATGCCCTGACTAACGAGCTGGCTTCCTTCATAACCTGCGTCCAAAAACAAGGTGATCCCATAGTAAGCGGCGCCCAGGCGGCGCAGGCGCTGATGCTGGCCAATGAAATCTGCCGGCACATCAGCGAACAGTCTTCATGAAGAAGAAATCCATTCTGCTCATTGCCGGCGAGCTCTCCGGCGACATGCACGCCTCGGCCCTCGTCCGGAACATCCTGGCGCGCGCGCCGGATACCCGTTTCTTCGGAGTGGGAGGCGACGCCCTTCGCGCGACCGGCATGCAGATACTTTATGATACCAAGGATACGGCCGTGCTTGGCGTTACCGATGTGCTGCTGAAAATACGGTTCTTCCGGAAAATGTTCCGCGATCTGCTCGACCAGGCTGCGAAGCACAGACCGGACGCCGTGCTGCTGGTAGATTACCCGGGCTTCAATCTGCGCTTTGCGGCCAGGGCCCATGCCATGGGATTGAAAGTGGTCTACTATATATGCCCGCAGGTCTGGGCCTGGCATCGCGAGCGCATCCCCCAGATGGCCAGAACCGTTGATCGGCTGATATCCATCTTTCCGTTCGAGAAAGAAGTCTTCCACAGCAGCGGACTGAGGGTAGACGTGGTGACACATCCCCTGGCGGAGGCTGCAGCAGCCATCCGCGCGGCCCCGCCCGAAGCCCTGCCATGGCAGGGCGAGCCGCGGATCGCGATCCTGCCCGGAAGTAGAACCCACGAGGTGCGGAGAATACTGCCCGTCATGTGGTCGGCAGCGGCGATTATCGAGAATAAATACCCGCAAGCCAGTTTCATAGTAGCGGCGCCGAACGAAGACATCGCGGCCCTGGCGCGCTCGATCATCAATCGAAGGCCAAAGGGACCCGCTTCATGGTCGCTCACTATCGGAAAGACAAGGCAGGTCCTCCGCCAGGCGCGGGCGGCGTGGGTTGCATCGGGCACTGCGACCGTCGATGCCGCACTGATGCGATGCCCCATGGTGGTCGTGTACAAGACCGCATGGGCCACCTATCTCATCGGCAGGGCGCTCGTGAAGCTGCAATGGCTGGGCATGGTCAATATCATTGCGGGCCGGTCCTTATGCCCGGAACGCATCCAGCACCAGGCGACACCCGCCTCCCTTTCCAGCGCTATTGTCCCCCTTCTCAATGACGGCGAAACCAGGGAATCCACCCTGAAAGGGCTGGACGACGTTATCGCCGCCTTGAGCGGCGAAGGCGGGGACGCCGCCGCCGATATCGTTCTGGAGGAGTTGGCGTCAGCTTAGCACCTCATTGTTGAGGAACAGCGAAGAATAACAAGAAAATGCAGACAGGATAACAGGATGATCCTGTTGATCAAGAGCCGGAAAGCCATTCTTTTGAGCT